>NZ_JAGWCS010000072.1:0-20281 GCF_020657705.1 Clostridioides sp. ZZV15-6598
ATAGAAGATGGTGAATTTGTAAGTATCATAGGTAGTAATGGAACTGGTAAATCTACTTTATTAAATATAATATCTGGTCTTATAAAAGAATCTTCTGGTCAAGTATTATTGAATAAACACAACTTATCTAATTTAGCTGAACATAGAAGAACTCAAATAGTAAGTAGAGTTTTTCAAGACCCAAGTTTAGGAACTTGTCCTTCTATGACAGTTAGAGAAAATTTATCTCTTGCTCTTAATAAAGGTAAGTTATTAAATCTAAAAAAATGTCTTCGTTATAAAAGAGATTTTCTAGAAAATTTATTAGAAGGAGTTTCTCTAGATTTAAAAAAATACCTAGACGTACAAGTACAATTTTTATCAGGAGGTCAAAGACAATCACTTTCACTAATTATGTCATGCTTAACAAGTCCTTCAGTTTTATTGCTTGATGAACATACAGCGGCTCTTGACCCAAAGACATCAAATGAAGTAATCGAATTAACTGATAAGATTGTAAGAGAAAAAAACATAACTACACTTATGGTAACTCACAACTTAAAACATGCACTTCAATATGGAGATAGATTGATAATGCTTCATAAGGGTGAAGTTGTCTTAGATGTAAAAGGAAAAGAAAAAGAAGAATTAACAGTTGAAGAAATCTTAGAAAAATTTGAATATGCAGTTTAAAAATATCTATTATAAAGTATCTATTATGACAATTTAATTTTAATTTAGTTGTAAATTAGTTTATTTATAAAATAATTTCGAAATCATAATATTTTTAGCAATACTACAATAATTCATATGAATATATGAACATATATAATAATAAAAATCTTGAGGGGGATATAAAAATGATTAATAAAAAAAGATTGGTAAGTTTAGTTTTAGCTGGTGTTCTTGGAGTGTCTATGCTGACAGGATGTTCACAAGGTGGGGATGCTGACAATTCTAAGAAAGAAAATGGTTCTAAAAATAAAGAAGTTAAAAAAATTGGTATTACTCAATTGGTTGAGCATCCAGCATTAGATGCTACTAAAACAGGATTTGTAAAGGCCTTAGAAAAAAATGGATTTAAAGATGGAGAAAATATTGATATAGATTTCCAAAATGCTCAAAATGATATGCCTACTACACAAAGTATTGCAAGTAAATTTGCATCTGATAAAAAAGATTTAATATTTGCCATATCTACTCCATCTGCTCAAGCAGCGTACAATGCAACTAAGGATATACCTATACTTATAACTGCTGTCAGTGACCCTGTTGCTGCTGGATTAGTTAAATCAATTGAAAAACCAGGTGGAAATGTATCTGGAACATCAGATTTCGTTTCTGTAGAAAAAGGCTTAGAGCTTCTTAAAATATTTGCTCCTAAGGCAAAGACTATAGGCGTTATGTACAATACTAGTGAAGTTAATTCAAAAGTTCAAGTTGACGCTTTAAAAGAATATGCTTCTAAAAATGGTTTTAAAGTTGTTGAAAAAGGGATAACTACTTCAAATGAAGTCAATCAGGGAATTTCTAGTTTAGTTGGTAAGATAGATGTTTTATATGTTCCTACTGACAATTTAGTAGCTTCTTCTATGCCAATAGTTTCTAAAATAGCTACTGAAAATAAGATTCCAGTTATAGCAGCTGAATCTGGTCCAGTTGAAAAAGGTGCTCTTGCTTGTCAAGGTATAAACTATGAAAAACTTGGTTACAAAACAGGTGAAATGGCTGTTAAAATTTTAAATGGTGAATCAGTTTCTGATATGCCTGTAGCTACATCAGATGATACAGATATCATTGTTAATGAAGATATATTAAAAGCTTTAGGTATGGAAAAACCTTCTAATGAAAATATTTCTTATGTAAAAACTAAACAAGAGTAAATATAGTAGATTTTTATGAGGGAGTGGTCAAAATGAAATCCAGTAAGTTGATAAATTTAATTTTAATCGGTGTTCTTAGTGTATCCACCATTACAGGTTGTTCTAAAAATAATGAAGATGAGTCAAATAAATCATCTGATAAAAATAATGAAATCAAAAAAATAGGTATTACTCAATTGGTTGAACATCAAGCTTTAGATGCCTCCAGAGAAGGATTCATTAAAGCTCTAGAAGATAATGGATTTAAAGATGGTAAAAATATAGAAATAGATTATCAAAATGCTCAAAATGATATGCCTACTACACAAACTATAGCTAGTAAATTTGTTTCTGATAAAAAAGATTTGATATTTGCTATATCTACTCCATCTGCTCAGGCAGCATACAATGCTACTAAAGATATACCTATACTTATAACTGCTGTAACTGACCCTGTTTCTGCTGGATTTGCAGATTCTTTAGATAAACCAGGTAAAAATGTCTCTGGAACTTCTAATTTTACACCTATTGATAAGAGTTTAAAGGCTCTTGATATACTAATCCCACAAGCAAAGACTATAGGTGTTATATATAATACTAGTGAGGTAAACTCTAAAGTACAAGTTGATAACTTGAAGAAATATGCAAATGATAAAGGTCTTAAAATTATTGAAAAAGGAATTAGTTCTTCTAGCGAAATAAATCAAGCTGCTTCTAGTTTAATGGGTAATGTAGATGTTATTTACGCTCCTACAGATAATTTACTTGCATCTTCTATGCCTATAGTTTCTCAACTTGCTACTAAAAACAAAATACCTATAATAGCTGCAGAAGAAGGTATGGTAAAAGGTGGAGCATTAGCTTGTCAAGGTATAGATTATGAAAGATTAGGTTATAAGACTGGTGAGATGGCTGTTAAGGTTCTAAAAGGAGAATCTAAAGTTTCAGATATGCCTATAACAAGTTTAGAAGAAACTAATTTAATTATTAATGAAGATACTCTAAAAGCGCTTTCTATAGATAAACCTTCTGACAAGAATATAGTTTATATCAAAACTGAAAATAAATAATTTGACTACTCTAATTAATATAAAATATTAAAACAAAGTAAAATTCAATGAGATTTCTGTATACAATTAATATGCCTGTTTCTATGAGTTTTTCCAAGCATAAAAACAGGCATATATTTTTATTTTAATATATTGTCTATTCAATTTTACATTAATATATTGATTATCCAAAGATAATATGTAAATACTCTTATCTTATTTATATAAATAAGCTTATTCTTCTATTTTCTTTATTACTCTACATGGATTCCCAACTGCTATAGTATTTGATGGTATATCTTTTGTCACTACACTCCCTGCACCTATTACCACATTATCACCTATAGTAACTCCTGGAGTTATAATTACTCCTCCACCTATCCATGCATTATCTCCTATCTTTACAGGTGAGCCATACTCTATTCCTGAAATTCTAAGCTTTGCATCAATTGGATGATAAGCTGTATAAATTTGAACATTTGGAGCTAACATTACATTATCACCAATTTCAATTTTACACACATCTAAAAAAATACAGTCATAATTTGCAAAGAAATTTTCACCTACATGTATATTATATCCATAGTCACACCTTATACTTTGTTCAACATTTATTTGATTCCCAACTGAACCAAATAGTTTTTTTAAAATATCCACTCTCTTTTCATATTCATCTTCCAAAGAGTTATTAAACAATCTAGTTAATTTTTTACAATACTCTCTTTCTTTTACTAATTCATCATCACTTGCATAATAGCCTTTACCCGACAACATTTTTTCTTTTTCAGTCATATAATCTACTCCTTTTCTTTGTAATTGTACTTAAAGCAAAATAAATATTCCTGTGGAAAATCTAAATAAATGCTGTCTCCCTTCTCAAATCTCATTTTGTTTTTTTCTAATTCTATTTGAATAGGCATACTTTCGCTAGATGAATTATGGTTTCTAGCATATATAGTATATGTAAATGGATTTTCTATTATGTTAATTAGTTTAAAACATAACTTGCCATCTAAATTTTCATTAGAATCTAAAACCTTAATATGATGCTCTCTGATTCCCACATATTCTATATTATCACCTATGTTTCCAGTTAATGTCAACTTACATCCCCAATCTGTAGCATAAACAGTATTTTCATCTATTCTATTTAATCGAGATATATTTTTACATCCTGTTATTTTTGCTTCTATAAGATATTTTGGAGACTCAAATAATTCTTTTTTAGGTCTTTTGGGAAGACCTTCTCCTTTATTGTAAACCATAATATCATCACAAACTCGGTAAGCTTCTTCAATATCATGAGTAACAAACAATATATCTCCCTTATAATCTTTTAACATGTTCATAAGTTCTTTTTCCATATTACTTCTCAAGTGATGGTCTAATGCAGAAAAAGGTTCATCTAGAAGTAATATATCTGGAGATGTAGCTAATGCTCTGGCTAGTGCTACCCTTTGTTGCTGACCACCAGATAATTGCCAAGGGTATCTACCTTCAAATCCATTTAATTTAAGTATCTCTAAATATTTCATTATTATTTCCTTTTTTTCATCTTTACTTAACTTCGAAAGACCAAGTTCGATATTTTGACTTACAGTCATGTGTGGAAATAATGCGTAGTTTTGAAACAAAAAACCAACGTTTCTTTCTTGTGTTGATAAATTTATCTTTTTTTCAGAATCAAACAATACTCTTTCATTTAATATAATCTTACCTCTTGTAGGTTTTTCAAGTCCTGCTATACATTTTAATGTCATACTTTTTCCAGAACCAGATTCACCTAAAAATCCCAAAATTCCTTTTTCCTGTTCAATTTTTACTTTTAATTTAAAAGAGGATAAATCTTTTTCAATATCTACATATAAACTCAACTATCTACACCTCTTTCCTATTATTTTCTGCTGGAATTCCGACCAATAATTTAATAATAAAATCATTGCTATAGATATTGCTACAATAATCATAACCCACATCATAGCTTTATTCATATCTCCACCTTCAACTGCAAAAAATATGGCGATTGGCATAGTTTGAGTTTTCCCAGGTATATTTCCAGCTATCATAAGTGTCGCACCAAATTCTCCAAGTGCTCTAGCAAATGACAACACAAGTCCACCTATTATCCCAGGCCAAGCTAATGGTACTGCAATCTTAAAAAAAACTTTCCATTCATTAAGACCTAAGGTTCTAGCAGCAGACAACATATTGTTATCAATTTGTTCAAAAGCTGACCTTGAAGTTCTATACATCATAGGAAAAGATACTACTACTGCTGAGATTACAGTTGCTGTCCAGCTAAATATTAAGGTTTTATCAAAATTCAGTAAAAATTTACCTACAAAGCCATTTTTCCCACATAACAACAATAAAAAGAATCCAACCACTGTTGGTGGCAAAATTAATGGAAGTGTAAAGATACCATCTATAAGACCTTTCCACTTACCTCTATAGTTAGCCATAATATATGACACAAATATTCCTATTATAAAAGTTATTATCGTTGACAAAAAAGCTGTCTTAAGTGATATCCATAAAGGTGACCAATCTGTCCCCATTTTTTCCCTCCTTAATTTAAATGGAAATAGTGAAATTAATAAATCTATTAATTTCACTATTTCCATTTTATTATAATATACAATTATTTTCAATTTTCATTTATTTATATACAATATATTCTTAATTACATATAAATTATTTGTAAACTTATTCTACTTTTTTATATCCAAATTCCTCAAAAATCTTTTGTCCTGCATCACTTAAAAGAAATTCTTCAAATTTCTTAGCAGCATCTGCATTTTTACTAGCTTCAATTACTGCAACTGGATATGTAATAGGTGAATGAGTTTTTTCATCTGTTTTTTCAACTACTTTTATTTTATCATTATTCACAGTGTCACTAAAATAAACAAATCCAACATCTGCATTTCCTGATTGTACCCATGCCAAAACTTCTTTTACATCTTTTGCAAACACCAATTTATCTTTTAATGTATCTTTTAAATTTAAATTAGTTAATACTTCATCTGCATATTTACCTGCTGGAACGCTTTCAGCTTCTCCAACTGCAATTTTCTTTACTTTATCTGTAGTTAAGTCTTTCATACTAGATACATCACTATCAGCAGAAGAAATAAGAACTAAATCATTTTTAACTAAATCTTTCATAGTATCAGAAACCAATAACTTTTCTTCATCTAAAGCTTTCATTTGTTTTTGACCTGCTGAAATGAATAAATCACATGGTGCGCCTTGTTCTATTTGTTGTTGAAGTGAACCTGATGCTCCATAGTTAACTGTAAGCTTTACATTGGAATCAACTTTTTTGTATTCTTCTTCAATTTTTGCCATTGCTTCTTTTAAACTTGCTGCAGCAGATATGTTTAGTTCTACTGCCTCACTACTTTTATTTGTTTTTTCTTCTTTGCCATCATCTTTTGGACTTTCTTTACTACTACATCCAACTGTCCCCAAAGTTAAACATGCAACTAGTCCTAATATTCCCAATATTTTTTTCATAATACTCTCCCTTTTTGTAAATTTGATACATATTTTAATTCGTTTTATCATGTTTTATCATGTTTTGTTATGTATAACTTAATTATATATACCTGCTAATAAATTTTCAAGTAAATTATTTATATTACTTTTAAATATTTTTCTACATTTTTCTTTTTTTAATGTTAAAATAACCTTATATGGAGGTGGATTATGGACTCATTATCATCTTTGACACCTGTTGAAGTAGCTGAATTATTAAAGATAACAAAAAATACTGTATATGAATTAATCAAAAGAGGTGAGCTTCCTTCTTACAAAGTCGGTAAAAAAATAAGAGTTGATATTAAAGATGTTGAAGAATATATCAACAGTCAGAAAACTGGTAAAATTAAAGATACACATTTTAACAATAAAAATATAGATATTGATAATAATTATAAAATTATTATTTCTGGTCAAGATGTAATATTAGACATTTTAGCTAGGTCTGTTGAAAAAAAATTAGATAGAGTAAACACATTTCGCTCTTATATAGGCAGTTATAATGCTTTATATGAATTATATAATGACAGAGTTTCTATAGCATCATCCCATCTATGGGATTTTGAAACAGATGAATATAATAGTACTTTTGTTAAAAAACTATTGCCAGGAATCCCATGTGTACTTATAAATCTAGCTTATAGAATGCAAGGTTTTTATGTTGCCAAAGGAAATCCTAAGGAAATAAAAAGTTGGAATGATTTAACCAGACCAAATATAACACTTGTAAATAGAGAAAAAGGTGCTGGAACTAGAGTTTTGCTTGATGGCAAACTTAGACTTTTAAATTTTAATGGCACTGATATAAATGGTTATTATAATGAAGAATTATCACATTTAGGAGTAGCAAGCAAGGTTTCTCGTGGTATAGCTGATGTTGGATTGGGCAATGAAAAAGCTGCTCTACAAGTAAACAATATTGACTTTATTCCTCTTCACAAGGAACGCTATGATTTGGTTATTAAAAAAGAAGACTTAAAAAATCCTGTCTACCAAACTATAATTAGTATAATCAATTCAGCTGAATTTAAGGCTGAACTTCAAGGTCTTGGTGGATATGATTTGATTGACACAGGTAAAATTATAGCAGAAGTTTAAAAATAAAAATCGCAATCTATTTTTACAAGATTTATAAATTAATCATAAAGTAAATTGCGATTTTTATGTATGCCAAAAAACGTACATCAAAAAACTCAGTCTATCATAAAAACCTATACTATTCATCTTAGTTCCCACATATAAAATTCAATATACTAAACAGTTAAATATATTATATTAATATATATTTACATAATAGTAATTTTCCTTAATGTAGATTAACGTGTTATGTGTTTTTGAGATGAATAATTTTCCTATCTTGTACACATGCGGTAAAATAAATGAGTTTAATAGACTATATACAAAGTTGCTTTCTTCTTTTATTTTCTCAACTAATAAATTATTAATAAAATTATCTTTTTCATTTTCAATAACTTCACTCCAATTTATTTTAACTTTTAATATGTATCTTCCTACTAAGTATACACATTCTGCAACAAATAACAACAATACTATATAGTCAGCTCCTCCTGGTTGATATAAACTTCCTGATACTAGGGGTTTAGCAAAAAAGTTATAAAAATTTAAAGTATCTCCTGTATAATCAAAAAATATTAATAGTAATCCCAAAACTCTTAATACTCTCATATTCAACATGCCTTTTTCTTTATTATTTTTATTTTTCATATATACTACCTCTCTTTTCGTTAGATTTTATTGTATATAATACTAACTCTTTTATTTGAGGTACAGGTGAATTTAATTGGTAGTTATTTTCATTTTCATAATAAATTAATTCATATTAAACATTTATATTTAATATGAAAAATAGCTTATTTATTTTGTAACAAAATAAATAAGCTATTGAAATATACAACTAATTTCTATTAATTAATAATAATACTATCTATAAACTTGAAAATTCTATTGAAATATGCTCTACTATCAAAGTCATATCCAGCAACATGTTCAGCCCCTTCTATAATCCATAGTTCTTTTTTATTATGTTTGACTAAGTCATACATTGTTTGGCTATTTTGATAATTACAGACAGTGTCTTTTGTCCCATGTATAAATAGTATAGGAACATTACTCTTTTCAATTGCCTTATATGGTTCTACATCACTATACCAAAATCCAGATTTAAATTTATTATACAAATCTCCACATGTTACTACATAATTTACTAGTATATTTGGTATATGCTTTTCTATTATTCCCATTCTAATGGCATCCTTCATTTCAGAATATGGAGAATCTAAAATATAAAAATCGACCTCTTGACTTTCTGAATTTATAGCTGTATGCATAGCAGCTGTTCCTGCACCCATAGAAAATCCATGGATTCCTAATTTAGCATCTGGGAATTTATTTTTTACAAACTTAACCATACTATCTAAATCATATCTCTCATAAAGACCAAATGTGTAATTATCGCCTCCACTGTTACCAGTATTTCTTTGATTGTAAATCAATACATTATAACCTTTATCTAAGTATCCATATGCTATTTTTAACATTTCATAGTGATTACTTCCAATTCCATGAACAATTATAATAGTATTTTTTGTTTCTATATTTGAATTTATAAAAAGACTTTCTAGTTTGTAATTATTAGAGCTTTGTATCATTAACTCATCTGTCTTGTAGTTTTTTAATTTATCTAAGGGCTTATCTTTCCTCTCAGAAAATACTTTTACTACATCTTCTTTTTTTATTAACTGTTCTGAGCCAACTGAGCTATCGTACACCAATTTGCCAAATATATACGATATGATTAATGGTATTAGCAGAAATACAACTGATACAATTATTACCTTATTTCTTAAACTAATATAATTTTTAAAACTATTTTTCATATTTATTTACCATTTAATTTTCCTAATATTGTTTTTTTTAAAGTAATACAATCACTACTTATACTACTCTTATGATTTCTATTATACCTATTAATCTACTAAAATTACAAATTATATTTTATCAATCATTAATATTTATAAGCTATTACCTCATCTAATAAATATTATTAGATACTTTATTGGCAAATACTATCTAAATATTCTTCTATATTTTTCTTCTTCCTCTTCTGTGAATACATTAAATACAACTTTTAAATTTTTCTCAGGATTTTCTTTTAACCACAATCTCACCCTGTTTACAGCAAGATTAGCTGCTTCTTTTTTTGGATATCCAAATACCCCTGTAGAAATACCACAAAAAACGATATTCTTTATTTCATCAATTTCTCTTATAGTATTTAGAGATGATTTGTAGCAATGTAGTAATTGCTTTTCCTGTTCTTTGCTTGGATTACCACCAGATACAATAGGCCCAACAGTGTGTACTACAAATTTTGCAGGTAGACAATAACCTCTAGTTATTTTAGCATCTCCTGTATATTCTAAATGACCTTGTTTTTTTATTATTTTGTCACAATCTTCTCTAAGTCTAGGACCTGCACATGAATGTATCTCATTATCTACACATAAATGTAATGGTTGTAGGCATCCCAATAACTTATTATTTGCAGCATTTACTATTGCATCTGCTTTTAAATTAGTTATGTTGCCTCTCCATATAGATATACCTTCCTCTACTTCTTCTATATCATTTACATCTACTAACTCTCTTTCTTCACACTCAATTAACAATAAGTTATGTAACATACTCAGTATCTCTGGAGCAATTTCTTTTGGTGGATATACATTAAGAAGTCCTCTAAGTATATCTCTAGGCTTGATTTCATCATTTGATAAATTGTATATTTTAGAAGGAACTTCTTTTGAAAAATATGCAATTAAAGTGTTTATATTTTTCTTTTTTTGTTCGTCAGTTAGGGGTTTGATACTTCTATCAAAATCCTCAAATAAGTTTACATCATCAGCATAATCTCTCCACTTCATAGCTATCTCTCCATTCTTGTATTTTAGAATTATAAAAAATAATTATGTATTATGTACATACTTATTTATTTCTATAAACACTTACATAAATCCTGTTAAAAGTGTAAATTTTTTAATATTAATATATTTAAAGACAAAATATAGGACTATTTTAAGTATTTTATATAAACCTTTATAAAAATAATATGCAACTTGTTAATGCTTTAGGCATAAAGTTTTTAAATATAATAAAGTTTTTAAATATAATAATTTTAAAAAAAGTTTTTAAAACTGACATTTTTACACATAAATTTAAGTACTCTATAAATTTAAGCACATAAAAACCACTCTAAATAAGTAACTCTTACCTAGAGTGGTTTTTACACTAAACAACTTTTAAATTTTGTTGGTATTTATCTATATCTGATTTAGAAGCATATACAAAATGACCATCTGATACCTCAATCCAACTTGATAATTCATCACTTGAACAATTATACATACTAGAATTATATTCTACCCTATTTCTTGACTTAGCATATCTAGGGTCAGGAATGGGAATTGCAGAAAGTAGTGATTGTGTATATGGGTGAATAGGATTATTATATAATTCACTTGAACTTGTTAATTCTACTAACTTTCCATTATGCATAACTCCTATACGGTCACTAATATGTCTTACCATAGATAAATCATGTGCTATAAACAAACAAGTTAAGTTTTTTTCTTGTTGTAATTTCTTAAATAAATTTACTATTTGTGCTTGTATAGATACATCTAAAGAAGCTATAGGCTCATCAGCTATTATAAACTCTGGGTTTACTGAAAGAGCACGAGCTATACCAATACGTTGTCTTTGTCCACCTGAAAAGTCAGAAGGATACTTATTTGCATAGCTTCTATCAAGTCCAACTAAATTTAACATCTCATAGACTTTATCTAGCCTTTCTGCTTTACTTTTACAGACACCTTGAATTTTAAGTGGTTCTGAAATTATATCTCCAATTGTCATACGAGGATTTAATGATGAAGTAGAATCTTGAAAAATAATCTGCATACTTTTATTTACATCTTTTTTTACAAATTTATATGCTTTTTTATCTGAGATACAATTTCCCTTATAAATTACTTCTCCACCAGTAGGCTCATGTAACTTTATTATAGTTTTGCCAGTTGTAGATTTTCCCGAGCCAGATTCTCCTACTAAACCAAATATCTCTCCTTTATATATGTCAAAACTTATATCATCAACTGCTTTTACAGTAGTACTTTTATCCAAATGAAAATATTGTTTTAAATTTTTTATTTCTAGTATTTTTTCTTTATTCATTAGAAATCACCCTTCCACCATTTACTCTAACTGGTATATTTATTTTAGGTGCATCTGGATGCAATAACCAAGTTGCTGCACTGTGTGTATCATTAATTTTAAACATTGGTGGCTCTTTTTCATAATCTATCCTAAGAGCATTTTTATTTCTTATTGCAAATGCATCTCCCTTTGGAGGATTTAATAAATTTGGAGGCATTCCAGGTATATTATACAAATAATCTTCTTGTGAATCCAAAGTAGGTAATGAACCTAATAATCCCCAAGTGTATGGATGTCTAGGGTCATAAAATATATCCTCTACTGTTCCTATTTCTACAATCTTACCTGCATACATAACTGCTATCCTATCAGCCATAGTTGCAACTACACCTAAATCATGAGTTATAAATATTATTGATAAACCTATTTTATTTTGTAGTTCTTTTATTAAGTCAATTATCTGAGCTTGTATAGTTACATCCAAAGCTGTTGTAGGCTCATCAGCAATTAATATTTCTGGATTACAAGCTAGTGCTATGGCAATTACTATACGTTGCCTCATTCCTCCTGAAAAATGATGTGGAAATTGTTTAAATCTTTTTTCAGGATTATCTATTCCAACTAATTCAATAAGTTCTATAGCTCTTTTTTTAGCTTCACTTTTACTGATGCCTTGATGGATTACTATAGCTTCAGTTATTTGCTTTCCTATTGATATGGTTGGATTCAAAGATGTCATAGGGTCTTGAAATATCATTGATATATCTCTTCCTCTAATATCTTCCATATCTTTCTCAGATTTTTTAACTAAATCCTTTGATTTAAGAAAAACCTCTCCATTTTTGATATATCCATTATATGGAAGTATCTTCATCAAACTTTTACATAATACAGACTTCCCACAACCAGATTCTCCAACTATCGCTAGTGTTTCACCCTTCTTTAGGGTAAAAGACACATCTCTCACAGCTTGTACTTCGCCTTCTTCTATTTTAAAGCTTACAGATAGATTATTAACCTCCAATAAATGTTCCAAAAACCATCAACCCCTATGCTATTCAAACCTTAGGGATATATTTTATCCCTAAGGTTTCTAATTAATCTAAATATTATTCTATTGTCCAATCAGCTATATTCCAGAATATACCTACCCCATGATGACCTAAAACTGTATCAGGTGTTAAACCTTTTATATTTGGTTTTCCAACATATATTGCATCTATATAAGCAATAAATGTATATGGCATATCTTTAGTCATCTCTACTTGGAATTGTTTATATAACTCTAATTTTTTATCTTTATTTTCTGTTTCTCTTGCTTGTTGAAGTATTTTATCTATAGCAGAATTAGAGTAAGCACTGTAGTTTGCACCTTTATCTGTTCCAAACACTTTATATGTATGGTCATCTGGGTCAAATGGACTTCCCCAACCTATTAAATGTGCATCTTGATTAGCCCAATCTGTTTCAGTTACAACTACAGCTTTAGCATCAACACCTATTTCTTTTAGCTGTTGTGCACATATTTTAGCCATATCAACTCTAACTTGGTCACTTTCGCCAGCTGTTATTTCAAAAGCTAATTTAGTACCTTCTTTTTCATATATTCCATCAGAACCTAATTTCCAACCTAATTTTTCGATTTCTTGCTTAGCTTTTTCTGGATTATATTCAAATTTCTCTATATCCGGATTATTATATGGTCCCATTTGTAAAGGTGAATACGCTGCTACACCATGTCCCAATAATACACTATCAACTATGGCTTTTCTATCTATTGCATAACTTAAAGCATTTGGCAATCCTTTAGCCTTTTCATCTTTAAAGAATTTAGAATTGAAGTTATATAGTATACCTCTATAATCTGCAGTTTTCATTATATTTACTTTAAAATTCTTTTCATCTTTCTCAAAATTAGACATATCTTTAGGAGTTACTTGAGCTAAATCTAATTCTCCTGATTTTAATTGCATTGCTTTAGCCTTATCATCTGGAACAATCTTAAATACTACTTTATCTAGTCCTGGCTCTTTTACAAAATAATCACTATTTTTAACAAGTGTTATACTTTGACCTTTATCCCATTTTTCAAGTTTAAATGGTCCAGTACCTATTGGTTTTTGATTAAATCCATCAGTAGTTATGTCTTTACCTTCTAATGCATGTTTTGGTAATATTCCAACTGTTAGATAATCAAGCATTGCTGTATTTGGTGCTTTTAAAGTAATTTTTATAGTAGTATCATTAACTACATCAATTTTTGTTATATCTTCATAGTTTGATGCTATTTCAGAAGCATTGTCTGGATTCATTATAGTTTCCATTGTGAATTTAACATCATTTGCTGTAAATTTCTCTCCATCATGCCATTTAACATCATCTCTTAAATTAAAAGTATATGTATTTGTTGCTTCATCAAATTTCCAATCTTTTGCTAGACAAGGAACTACTTTATTATTTTCATCATGAGCTGTTAATCCATTAAATATTAGTGAATTTATTTCTCCATGTTCATATAGTGCAGGATTTATACTTGTATAGTCATTACTTCCATAAACAAGTACCTTCCCATCTTTAGGTGTATCTGCTTTTTTGTCTTTATTTCCTCCACTAGAACAACCTGCCATTAGACTAAGTATCATTACTAAACTTAAAACTTTTAATTTCTTTAATTTCATGATGCTCCCCCTTTTGCTTTTAATAATAAATATTTTTTAAAGCTTTGACCCCATTTATTTAAATAGATATTTCAAATACCTTAGTATTTGCTTATTTAACACTTAAAACGCTGATTTATAAATTACTTGATTTTTTATTATTGCTCTTTCTTATATAATTACCAATATTGGTTATACAGACCAATGTAGTAACTAAAAATATACCTGGAATTAGGATAATCCACCATCTATTTGAAAGCAGTGCTTCCTCTGATAAAGATAACATACTTCCCCAAGAAACAATTTCTATTGGCAAACCAATTCCTAAAAAACTCAGTGTTGATTCAGTTCCAATAGCTGCACCTATATTTGTTACTACCATAAACATTATTGATGCAACAAAATTTGGAAGTAAGTGCTGTTTTAGTATATAGAAAAATCCTCCACCCATACTTTTGGCTGCTAGTATGTACTCACTATTTCTTATTTGTCTAACTTCAGTCCTTACAATCTTAGATATATTCATCCAACTTGTTATCCCTATTACTATGGACATAGATATTGGATTTGAATTTCCAAGTATCGCTTGTACAAATATTATAATTAATATTGATGGTATACTAAGTATGATTTCTGTAAATCTCATCATTGCATCATCTACAAGTTCAGATGCTGAGCCACTTATACTACCATAAACAATTCCTATGACAGTTGATATTATTGTCGAAAATATTCCTATAAATAAAGATATTTTTCCTCCATACCATATCATAGAATATATATCTCTTCCCATTGAATCTGTTCCAAAGAAAAAATCTTTACTTGGAGCTAAATTAGAACTTACTAAGTCCATATAGGTTGGCTCATGTGTCATTATCAAAGATGAAAATACACTTCCCATAACTATAATGGATAAAATGATGATTGATATATATGGTAACTGTTTAAATTTTTCAAACAGAGTTTTTTTTATTTCTATTTGTTCATCTTCTACTGCTGAAATATAATTTTCTCCTACAATCTCAAAATCACTACATTGTGGCTTCATTGTTATCACCTCTATCGTACTTCATTCTAGGGTCTATTTTATTATTTATAATCTGAGCTAACATATTTCCAAATACTACTAAAGCCCCTGTTATTAGACATAAAACTAATAACATATTATAATCGTGATACTTTGCACTCTCAAAGCAAAGAGTTCCTAACCCTGGATAAGAAAAAACCTTTTCAACTACATAAGTTCCTCCTAATATGTGAGGTATTGAAATAGCCATGATGCTTATATAGGATGGCATTATATTTCTCAGGCAATGCTTGAAAACAATGGTTCTATTGTTTAAACCTTTTGCTTTACATAGCAATACATAATCTTCTCTTATTTCTTCTAGCAATTTATTTCTTATCATATATGTGTAATACCATAAATGGCTCAATATAAGTACTGTAAGAGGTAATATTAAATGAGATATCCTGCTTGATATACTAGATTCCTCTCCCATTGAATAAGCTCCACTACTTGGAAGTATACTTAAATTTATACTGAATATAAGTATAAGTACTAAAGCAACCCAGAATGATGGAATACAGTTGGTTATTGTTCCTAGTTTACATATAATCCTATCTATAAGCTTATCTTCATGTAATGTACAAAAGATTCCTAGAAGTAATGCCAGCACAAAAGTAAGTATATATCCTGCCCCACCTAATATGATAGTATTTATATAAACATCATTTATAACAGAAGTAACATTTTGCTTATATTTAAATGAAATTCCAAATTCTCCTTTTGATGCATCTGCAATCCATTTTATATATTGACTGTATATTGGTTCGTTTAGACCAAGTTTTTTCATAGCATTTTCTTTTTCTTGAGTACTCATTCTTTCTACACCATCTCCATAGTAAGAAATTAATGGGTCTCCTGGAGCAAGTCTTGCCATATAAAAAACCACAAAAGATAATAAAAACATTACTAAAATAAACTGCAACAACTTTTTAACTATATCCTTTAACAAACCCCTATTCCCCCTTTGTTGCAATAAAAAAAACCACCAAAAGCAAGCGTCAATCGACGTTTAAACCTTCGTGGTTTTATTATCATTAAATAAAAATTAAATTTTAAATATTTATCTATAAACCAATTTTAGCATCATTTATGTTGTGTGTAAACAAACTTTTGAAAAATTGTTAAAATTTCATCAAATTGTTTTATTTTTACCTAAAATAAATTTTTTATGATATTACTAATCTCTTATTTATTACATAATTATTGAGTTTTATATTGACTATTTACTAAAACTATATTATATTAGTTTCTATGCGAACTATCTAAGAGGTGATTTTATTGAAAACTAATTATGATTGTTTTAGAATAGCTATGCTTCTAAAAGAACTCTATTCTAAAACAATGTACACAGTAGAAGAAAATTTTAAGGAAAATGGATTGACACATCAACAGATTATAGTTATAAAGCTAATAGCTCATAATCAAGAGCTAACAATATCACAACTATGCGATGAGATGTCTTTAGCTAAAGGAACTGTATCAGGTATAATCAGTAGATTAGAACAAATTGGATATGTAGAAAAGTTCAAAAAATATGATGATAAGAGAAATACATATGTTAAATTTACTGAAGATGGACTTGAATTCGCCACAAATTTTAAAAGTAAAATGCAAGAAAGCTTTGATGGTATTTTTAAAAATTGTGATGAAAAAGAATTAAATGAATTAGTAAAAAATCTTAGAAATATATTAGCAAAAATAAAGGAGAGGTAATTATGAATTCTAAATTAATACTTGCAATAGTATTTATAACATCAGCTTTAATTTTTTATACTATAGGTGTATTTGGAGAAAGAAAAGCTAAAATTTTAAAAAAGAAACATGTAATTATATTTTGGCTTGGTTTAATATTTGATACTTTAGGAACATTTACAATGAGTAATATAGCTAATAGCCACTCATTTGAGGTAAAATCTGTATTGTCTCAAAATCTTCATAGTATAACAGGTCTCTTAGCAATTGTACTTATGCTTTTTCATGCAGGATGGGCTACTTTTGTTTTGTATAAGGATGATGAAGATAAGAAAAAATTCTTCCATAAGTTTAGTATAGTTGTATGGACTATCTGGTTAATTCCATACTTTATAGGTATGTTTATTGGTATGGCTGGATAATAAATAAAAAAAGTGTGTAAGAAAATGAATATACACTTACACACTTTTTCATGTCTATCTATAATGTTTTACTTACTCTTTTACACAACTTCATAAATCCTTATGTATAATTTAAGTTTATTAAACACCTAATACTTGAGTTACTCCTGGAACTTCACTCACCAAAACATTTTCAATAATCGCTTTTATTGTCATAGTTGCTCCTGGACATCCACTACAAGCACCTTGTAATCTAACTAAAACTACCCCATTCTCATTTACATCTATAAGCTCTACATCTCCACCATCTCTTTGTAATACAGGTTTTATCTTTTGTTCAAGCACTTTTTCAACTTGTTCTCTCATAGTTATTCCCCCCAGAAATATTTTTATTACCAAGATTATACCAATGGTTTAAATTTTTGTCCATCTAATGATTTTTCAAATTCTATATTTGCCTCATCAATAACCTTAGTATTCATAAATACATCATAAGCACTACAAGCCAATACCTTAGCTGAATTTATCATGGCTGAAAATCCTATACTTGAACCAGCTGATGCACATGACTGCCATGTATGACTAGCGACACCAACAGGCCATGCTGCCATTGCAAATTGAGCTACTGGTATCACATAACTTACATCTCCTACATCAGTAGAACCAGCTAATCCTTTATCTTCTGCCCCATCAGCTATACCATGATGTATATAACTGTCCACGATAGATTTATTATCTTGGAATGCTGTAGCTACACCTAGTCTCTCTTCCTTAGTAAGAGTAGCACATAATTTTTTTGCAAATTCTTCTTCTTCAGTAGTAGTTTTAGGAGGCCCAACAAGAATCATATTATCGTATACTAAATCAGTTAAACGCTGATTTGGTATATAGTCATAAATCCCATCAGTAATTACATACTCCATTTCAGTCTCTGTCATCATAGCTGCTCCTTGTGCAACTTTTATTAGCCTATCAAGAACATGCTCTGCATCCTTTGCTTTTTTACCTCTTATAAAATACCAACTTTCCGCAAAGCCAGGAACTACATTAGGTCTTCCTCCACCATTAGTTATAACATAATGCATTCTTATAGAGTCAATTACATGTTCTCTTAAATAATTTGCTCCTACATTCATAAGTTCAACAGCATCTAATGCACTTCTACCATTGTGAGGGGCTTGAGCTGCATGTGCTGTTATTCCCTTAAACTTAAATCTAGCAGATAAATTTGCCAGACTTCCACCTCTCCATGTAGCATTTATATCAAAAGGATGCCATGTAAATGCGCAATCTACATCATCAAAACATCCATTTATACACATTACAGTCTTTCCTCCACCTTCTTCTTCAGCAGGACAACCGAAATATTTTATTGTTCCATTAAATTTATTTTTTTCCATTAGTTCTTTGATAGAAACGACTGCTCCTACACCTGCTACACCCAATAAGTTATGTCCACATCCATGTCCAGATTCGCCCTCTACCAATGGATTTTTTTCTGTACTCACAGATTGTGATAGCTCTGGCAAAGCATCATATTCTCCAAGTATTCCAATTACCGGCTTACCTTCTCCAAAACTTGCTATGAATCCAGTCGGTAAATTGTCTACTTCTTCAATTTCAAATCCTTTTGACTTTAGATATTCCTTTTGAATACTGCTTGCATACTTTTCTTCAAAAGCTAATTCTGGATTTTCCCATATTTTTTTAGATAAATCTATTAATTCTTCTCTTATCTCCTCAATATTATTTATAATATATTCTTTCATAATCTCCTCCACAGATATGTATTTTTGATATGCTTTACAAATTATATTATATACCAACATTCTATTTATTCACAATTTTTTGTTAATTAATTTGATTTATATATTCTTCTATACAATGTATTTTTTCCTTATTTTGTCTCTTAATAAACTCAATATATTCTCTTTTCCATAGTGTAGTTTCACAATTCTTATTTAATAAGAGTTCTAATAAATTAATTTCTTCCATTCTCATATCTTCATAAAATACTACACTACCCAGTATTGCCAATTCAAATTCACTTAATGAAGCAAATAGCATTAGATAATCATCCCCAAATAAGCACTCAGATTCAAGAATATCAATAAAGTCTTTTTTTGCATTGATGTTTTCCTTTATTATTTTTATTTTTTCAATTATAGAAGTACTTTCTAATATAGCATTGAATATAGCTCTAAATGACTCATCATCTAATTTATTTTCATCATCAACAATATACTTTTCTAAAGGTTCACTTTCATTCTTACTTACAGTTATCATACTTTTAAAAGTGTCACTTTTTATTGAACTTAGTACAGACTCAATAAATATCTTCTCATATGCTTTTATGTATTTTATCATGGCTTCATCTTCTATATTTAATCTTTCTAACAATACATCAATTGCTTCTTCAAGCAATAAAACTATTTTTTCATTTATTATACTTTCTTCATCAAGTTCTTCAGAATTATTAAAATCAAAACTATTATTTTCTTCAATAAATTCAATTACATTATTTTCTTCATGTACCTTAATTTCATCTTCAAAAGTATGATTGTATATGTTTTTAAATTGTTTTTCTAAAAATTCATATTCATATTCTGAAATCTTCAAATTAGTTGATTCATTACCTAAAATTGTAGAGAAAATAGAGTTATTTATAATAAGTTCAAATAAATTTATAAGTATAACATCACAATCTATTTTATATGTTATTCCATAATCATAAAATAATTTTTCTCTATCTTTCTTTCTAAATAAATTGCAAAATCTATTTTCTATATCTATACTC
>NZ_JAGWCS010000073.1:0-20154 GCF_020657705.1 Clostridioides sp. ZZV15-6598
TTGATATGGTTAATAACATTATAAACTTTGCTTTATATAGTTTGTTTAATTGAAAAATATAGCTTATTATATACAACGCTATTTAACATAAATATCATGTTGTGAAAAAATTTCTTTGATTATGATTATTTCATCATTGAGCTTGTTTTTTAAGGTTTTTATAAATAAGTCAACATCTTTCGTTTTTAGAGCTTTCAATATATCTTTTATAAAGCTAGCAAATATTTCATGTGATAGAGGCATTTCCATTCTATATACGTTAAGTGAATATCCCCACAATAGTAATGCATAAAGCTTGCTGTATATTTCTTTAATACAATCAAGAGGATTCATTTTGCCAATAAAGTCTATACATGTACCAAGAGATAAAAAATAAGATTTATTTTCTAACTGAACAGATAACTTTTTTTCTAGTAAATATAATTCATCTTCATTTAAGGATTCTAAAGTTGTTTTTGAAATATTTTCACATGTTAAGGTTATAAAACTTAAACTATGAAAAAACATAATTAGATTTTTTTTAATCGATGATTTGGAAAAGTCAGGTTTTATATACTCTTTGGATATATCAATTACTTGTGTACCTTTACCATTAAGTGTTTTGGTGATACCAATATCGTTTAGTAAACTGATAGATCTACGTATTGTACTAACAGAGACTTTATATTCATCTGCTAAAGAAGCAAAAGATGGTAAAAAATTTCCATAAGTATAAATACCTTTACTGATTTTACAGATTAAATTGACCACAATAGAATAGCAAAGTTGAGGTCTATTTCTATATATATACCACTCAAATGGAATTTTATCTATATCTTTAATCACATCTATAGTTGAATATATATGATTAAAAGTATTTGTAACCATATTTTCTTGAAAGATATCAAATCCTAAGATTACAGATTTATAATCATTAGATTCAATATCAGCAACAATCTGATTGAAAGTTTTTGTTATTATTTGTTGATTGTAAACAACGATATCATCCTCTGTTCTTAAATATGGAAATCTTAGGAATCTAATAGTATCCCAAAAAAGATTTAATACCAGTGGATTCTCAAGTGATTGTAAAATAATAAGGTGATAACTTATTAAACGTTGTTGATTATTTGTATCTAGATTATTTGCAATATCAAGAAGGTCTTTTAAATTGTTTTCATCTAAATAAGTACAACCTTCAACCAAAAGTGGATAAAAAAGGAGCTTTGTAGACTTGTATAAATCTATAACAGTTTCTTTTATTGCTGAAAAATAATTAATTGAATACTGTTTTTGAGCTTCTTCATCTTGTTCAAAAATGACAATAGAAGTTCGCTTAACTCTAATTGAAATATAACCAGCATCTTGCATTCGTAATAGAGCAGTACGAGCTGTTTGTGGTGCAACTCTAAATTGTTTGCAAATTGTTTCAATAGAAGGTAGAGTTTGTCCCTTTTTATAATATCCAAATAATATACGTGATACATAATATTCATAAATTAAATAATACAAGCCATATTCATGCTTCAAAGTATTTACACCTCCTATTATTATACAACTTATTTGATGAATCTTATTTTATCATTTTATGTTTAAAAAGGCTAGCTAGAACTTGCGGTTTATTAGTTATTTTGATACAATTAATCTAATATATACATGAACAAGGTTATGTTATTATATTAATAATTCAATGGATATATATTTATTACATAATTTCCCAGGAGAGGTTTAAATATGAGAAGAAAATCTGCTAAAAAAGCGTTTTTTTTATTTTTAGTACTAATTATTGCTTTTATCCATATAACACCTCCAGCATATGCACTAAAGAAAGAAGGTAGAACTGTTAAAGTCGCATATCCTATTCAAAAAGGATTAACTGATTTAAACGAATATAATAATTACATTGGATATACTTATGAATATCTTCAAGAAATAGCCCAATATACTGGATGGAATTATGAATTTGTAAAAGTTGAAGGAAATCTTAATAATAGTATAAAAAAATTAACAAAAATGGTAGAGTTGGGTGAAATTGATTTAATGGGAGCTATGGTTTATAATGATGACTTTGGAAAAATATATAACTATTCAAGTCATAGTTATGGAGTATCGGATACTGTTTTACAAGTATTGTATGATGATACAAAAGACATTATTATTGACCCTCAAACTACACAGACATTGAAAGTCGCTGTAATTAGAAATAATAATAAAATGATAAAAGATTTAGATGAATATTGTAAAAGAAATCTTATTACGCCACAATATGTATATTGTGATAATGAAAAAGGACAGATACAGGCTATGCAAGATGGTTCTGCAGAAGCCATGCTTAACTCTAGCATGAATTATATTGAAAATGTAAAAACAATTGCTAAATTTTCTCCAAAACCCTTCTATTTCATAACTGGCAAAGGCGATAATAATGGTTTGATTAAAGAGCTAGATAAAGCTATTTCTAATATTGATCAAACAGACCCTTATTTCTCAACTAATTTACATGAAAAATACTTTGTACAACCTAATTACAATCTATCAATGACAAAGTCAGAATTGGAATATATAAAAAAAGCAGACATATTAAAAGTAGGTGTTCTTGATAATCAACCACCATTTCAATATAAAGATTCAGAAAATGGAGAATTGAAGGGGATTTCAGTCGATTTATTAAAGTATATTTCAAGCAAAATAGGTTTTCATTTTAACATGATTAAAGCAAAAACACAAAAACAGCTAGACCAAATGATAAAATCTGGAGAAGTTGATATTGTGGCAGGAATGACCTATAGTTATGAATTAGCTCAAAAACAAAATGTATCAATGACACAAGAATACATATCTTCCCAATACACTATGATGTTAAATGGAAATGTCAATAAAGATACTATAAAAGGTAAACGTTTGGCTATGATAAAGAATAGTACATATAGAGGTGATTTTATAGGAAATGTAGTAAGGTATGATACAATAGATGAATGTATTCAAGCTGTAAATAATGGTGAGGCAGATTATACATATGTAAATGAATATTCTGCTCAGTACTATATTAATTTGCCTAAATTTAATAATATTAAGATGATTCCACAAACTTATGAAAATCATAAAGTTTGTTTTGGAATTGTTAAACCTATTAATAAAGAATTATTAAGCATATTAAATAAGTCAATTTCTGGAATTCCAGCAGAAGATATGCAAGCTATAATATATAAAAATACTACTTATAAACCTGATTTTTCACTATCATACTTTATTAATAGAAATCCGGCTCAAACAATTTTAGTTATTACAGGGATTTTGTTGTCTATTATCATAGCTTTAGCTTTGGGTATATATCAACGAGTTAAAATGAATAAAAAAACTTCTTTAGAACTTGAAAAACATTTACGTGTGTATGGGCTTATGAATGATTATTTTATTGAGTATGATTATAAAAAAAACACATTGATGTTTTCAGTACCACCTACAAATGAGAATGAACAACCTAAATTAATTACATATGATTATTCAAAATCTAATAAAGCTGAAAGTTCTACTAGACAAAGAGCAGAATTTTTAAATGTAATTAAGTCACAAAAAGATGGAATTAAAGAAGCTTACTTATTTTTTATAGATGAACAATTTCATTGGCTTAGATTTGCTATTGAAACTGTATATGAGGACACAGGATTACCTGCATATACAATTGGAAAGATAAATATTATTGACAATGAAAAAAAAGAAAAAGATATTCTATTAGAAAAGGCACAAAGAGATAGTTTAACTCATATTTTTAATGCAGAAACCAGTATGCAGATGGTTAAACAAAGTTTATACAAGCTTAGAGTGGGTGAAAAGGGTGCTATATTTTTATTAGATGTAGATCATTTTAAATCGATTAATGATACTTATGGACATTTAAGAGGAGACAAAGTGCTAAAAGCAGTTGCAGATATTCTAAGTGAGAACTTTGAAAGAGAAGATATTGTAGGGCGTCCAGGTGGAGATGAATTTATTGTCTACATGAAAAAAATACAAAATATAGATGAAATTATTGAAAAATGTTTACAATTACGCGAAAAGGTACAATGTATTTATTTAGATGAAAATAGATACATCACTGTCAGTATTGGAGTTGCATTAGCGGTTTGTAATCAAGAGTATGATGAGTTATATCAAAAGGCTGATAAGGCACTATACTGTGCTAAGGAAAAAGGGCGCAATAGATTTGAGATTGCAGATTTTAAATAAAAATAAACAGACATCAAACTGGTAGTGTCTATGATTATAGTATTTATATAGATTCAAAAGTTTGTTAACAGAAATTAAACCTAGGCCTATTGGTAAATTTGAAAAAATGATGTTTTACAAAAACATGCAATGTCAAAAATAAACTATGTAGAATAAAATTTTCTATATTTTAAGTAACAAGAGAATTTTATTAAAGTTTAATACACGTTATTTAAGAAAAATGATTATACAATATTTTACTAAGTTGGTTATTAAAAATGTTTAGAAAATTTATTTAAAAAATCATACTAATTATTTATAATATATAAAAACCTAGTTAGCATAATTGTAGAATATCTGATAAACGTGAAAACATAGGGGATAGAGGTATTTTATGAAGAAATTTTTAAAGATAGCTATCTTAGTTTTATTTGTTTTATTAATTTCTATAAGTTACATTTCTGTTCAATTAATTCACAACATTGGAGATTATGGAAAGTTGATTAATTATGTTGGTATTGTTCGTGGAGCTAGTCAACGTCTAACTAAATTAGAAATGAATCTTCAACCAAATGATGAACTAGTAGAATATATCGATGAAATTTTACATGAATTAAATACAGGACATGGAAAATATGGTCTAGTAGTCACTGACTGTAAAAAGTATAATGAGTACTTATCTTTATTGGAAAGAAAATGGGAAGATTTAAATATTGAAATTAAAAAAGTAAGGATGGAAGAAGATAGTAGTCAGTTATTACAAGCAAGTGAAGAATTTTTTGAGATTGCAAATGATACAGTATTTGAAGTAGAACATTATTCTAAGGAAAAAAGCAATTATTTAATGACATTAATAATTATAATATCGATTGTAGGTATAGTAGCATGGATTATATTGATTATACAGTACAATAAAAGATTAATTAGACTTGAGAAACTAAACGTAGATTTAAAAAATATTGCATATAAAGATGAACTTACAGGAGCAAATACTATAGAAAAGTTTAAATTGGATGCAGAGCAGTATATTTATAAGTATAAAGACAAGAAATTTGCTATATTTTATATTGATTTTGAAAATTTTAAGTATATCAATGATATATTTGGATACGATTATGGCGATATGATATTAAAACGCTATTCTAATTTTATGATGGATGATATTGGAAAATACGAAATATTCGCAAGAGAGATTGCAGATAGATTTGTTGCATTAAGATGTTATGTAGATAAGGAGACTTTACTAAGAAGACAAGAAATTGTAGATGATAAGTTGATTAACATTACAGATGAAATTAAAAATAAATATAGTATTACCATTGTCAGTGGAATTTGTTGTATTGAAGATGTGAATGAAAAATTAAATATAGATGATTTAATAAATCGTGCAAATTTTGCACAAAAGACTGTCAAAAACAAACCAGGTACTAAGTACGCTTTTTATAATGAAAATATTCGTAAAAAAATGATTGAAGAAAATACAATTAAGAGTAGAATACATGAAGCACTCAATAAAAGAGAATTTGTTGTTTATTTTCAACCTAAAGTTAATTTGCATAATCAACAAATAGGTTGTGCAGAAGCCTTAGTACGTTGGATGACACCAGACAAATGTGTGATATCTCCAGCAATATTTATTCCAATACTCGAAAAGGAATTTTTTATTAGTTTGGTAGACCAATATGTGTTTGAAGAGGTATGTAGATGGCTTAGAAAAAGATTAGATGAAAATAAAACAATTGTTCCTATATCAGTTAATGTTTCTAAGATACAGTTTTATAATGCTAAATTTGTAGAAACTTATTCTCAAATAAAAAATAAATATAATATACCTAAAAATACTATAGAAATTGAATTTACAGAAAGTGTTGCTTTTGAAAATCAAGAACATCTTTTAGAAATTGTACATGACTTACATGAAAGTGGATTTACTTGTTCTTTGGATGATTTTGGAAAGGGATACTCGTCTCTAAGTGTTTTGAAGGATTTACCATTTGATGTTTTAAAGCTTGACTCAATGTTTTTTAAAGAGAGTTTAAATAAAGAAAAAGAAAAGATAGTAATAAAAAATATTATACAGATGATAAAAGAGTTAAATATTATAACTGTTGCTGAAGGTATTGAATATAAAGAACAGGTTGAGTTTCTTAAAGAGATTGGGTGTGATTTGGTTCAAGGGTTTGTCTTTTATAAACCAATGCCAATGTTAGAGTTTGAAAAAATACTAGATAAAGAAATTGTTTATAGTTTATAATAGTTAAAGTATATTTTAATACATACGAATCTAATGAAGGACTTATATTATAAGTACTTTATTAGATTTATTAACTATTTAAGACTTATAGTGATACAAGTGCTGAGAATAGTATCAATATATATTATATACGATTTTAAATAAATAATTATATGAAAACTATAAATTATTATAAGGTTTTATATGAGGTGCAAATAATATGAACTTATTAGTAGTGTTAATGGTGAAAACATAAATAAAGACTATAAGTAGTTTTACTTATAGTCTCTTAAATATTACTATTTTCTTCCTGCAACCCATTTTAAGCCCCAGTTAAATTCATCATCCATTTCTCTATGTCCTTTAAAGTATTTAACTACTTTTTCAACACTAAATGTTTCATCATTTACATTTTCTATTAATGCTATTGAACACATGTTATAACCGTTTTTATGTTCATCAAGCTTAACCACTAAATCAGAATCCTGTTTTTGTTTAATAGTTACAATTCCATCAGCTTCTGACCAATTAGCTACACCTTCATAAATAAAAGCATAAATCAATATTCTTTTTATTTCTTTTATCTTATTACCATTGATTCTTATATTTTCGCCTTGTGTATTACTTCCTGTTCGGTCATCTCCATCTAGTTGAGCAAAAGGAGGATGTTCTAAATTACCAAAGGAATTGCCTAATGCTTGAACAGCGCCCTTTACACCATTTTTCATTTCAAACAAGCAACCTAAATCTAAATCTATATTACTACTTCTTAGAGCTCCAAAAAAGCCCTTTTTTTGTACCTTTTGATTCCAATTTAAATTAACTAAAATCTCACCTAAATCGGTATTTTCTTTTTTTGTAAGATTTATTTTTTGTCCTTTTTTCAATTCTATAGCCATAGTAATCTTCCTCCACAAACATAGATTTACTTAAATGGTAGCACTTAATAAGTCAATATTCAACAAGATTACAATAATAATGTTAAAATTATACTAATTCTACTAGAAAACAGGAATTACAATTCCTTTGTATTTTTCTTCAATTAAGTTTCTTGCTTTATCTGATGTAAGAACCTCTTGTAAAACTTTAATTTTTTCACTGTCTTTATCCTCAGTTCTAAATGCTAAAAGGTTAGCATACTCATCATTTACTGGTGCTGTGTAGATTCCATTTTTCTTAGCATCAAGACCAGCAGGTACTGCATAAGTAGTGTCTATAAATGCAGCAGTTACATCTGGAAGAGAAGATGGTATTTGAGCAATATCTAATTCTTTGAATTGTATGCCCTTTGGATTTTCAATTATATCTTTAGGACTAACTAAATTATTTTCTTTAGGTAAAGTTAAAAGTCCGATACTTTCAAGATATCTAAGGTCTTTAGAACAAGAAGATGGATTGTTGCTTATTGCAATTGTATCTCCTTTTTTAAAATCATCAACAGATTTTATTTTGTAAGAGTAAAGTATCGCTGGGCATACATATAGTTTAGTCCCAGCCATTATTTTATAGCCTTTAGCTTTAACAGCTTCTTTTAGATAAGGCTCATGCTGAAATAGATTTGCATCAATTTCGCCATTATTTAAAGCTTCATTTGGAAGTATGTAATCGTCAAAGTTTTTAACTTCTAAAGTATAACCTTTTTCTTCAATAAGTGGTTTTAATTCTTCTAATAACTCTCCACCTGGAACTAAAGTAGCACCAACAACAATTTTTTTATCGTCTTTAGATTTTGAACATCCAACTACAGATAAAGTAAATACTAGACATAATAACAAACTTAATAATTTTTTGAATTTCATAAAAATTCCCTCCTGAATATAATTGATTAGTTAAAAATAAAATACCCTCTTTTTATCACATTGTGAAAATAAAATAAGCCTGAGTGTAAACTCAGGCTTTAAAAGCTAATTTAAACTCATCTTTCAGTACAATACTGCAGGATTTAGCACCAATGTATATTAAAATATACTGGTTGCTGGGTTTCATAGGGCCAGTCCCTTCACCACTCTGGATAAGAAGTATTAATTTTTAATTATGTTATACATATTAGCATGATTTTCTATATCTGTAAACATAATTTTGTAAATATTTTAAAGTTTTTGTTAT
Organism: Clostridioides sp. ZZV15-6598; assembly: GCF_020657705.1. NCBI lineage: Bacteria > Bacillati > Bacillota > Clostridia > Peptostreptococcales > Peptostreptococcaceae > Clostridioides > Clostridioides sp. ZZV15-6598. The sequence continues at coordinate 8,525 of NZ_JAGWCS010000073.1, forward strand.
TTTTACTTAACACCTAAAATTCCAGAAACTAAAATATTAGTATCAGCACCTAAGAAATAGTCATTTATTTCAATACTATCTAAAATAGATCTTAATGAATTTTCCTCATGTTTTGTACCAACAAGTTTATCTTCTACAAAAGATACATCACACTTTCCAAAGAAATCTCCAAAAAACTTTATACTAGTTATTATACCTTTATCAACATTTAAATTAAATTCTACATTTCCACCAGCATATTTTAATTCATTTGAAAGAGAGTATTTCGGTGAATTACCAAAATTCCAATCCCAAGTTTCATATTTTGATTTAGTAAGCTTTTCTATTTCCTCTATGTCATATTTACTTAGAGAATAATTTGTATTATCAGCATTTGTTGCAGAAAGATAATTCATTATAGCATCTTTAAACTCAAGTATATCCATATCAGACTGTAAGTGTTCACTTATATTGGTTACACGAGACTTTACAGATTTTATACCTTTACCTTCAAATTTTATGGGTTTTACTTTTAGTGCGTTTGAAAGGTCATTTATTTCAGATGAAAATAAAAGTGTCCCATGGTGCATTACTTTATTTTTATAGTTATGTTGAGCATTTCCAGAGAACTTTTTACCATCTATAAGAAGGTCATTTCTTCCAGAAAACTCAGCACTGACATCTAAAGTTTTAAGTAAGTCTATTATTGGCTGGGTGAATCTTCTAAAATCACTAAAACTATTATTATTACAAGCTATAAATGTAAAGTTTATATTTCCTAAATCATGAAATACAGCTCCTCCTCCAGATTGTCTTCTAACAACTGGTATTGAATGTTCTTTTATATACTCTAAGTTTATTTCAGAGAGTGTATTTTGATTTTTTCCAACAATTATAGAAGGTTCATTCCTCCATAAAATAAATAAATCTTCATCAAAATTTTTAAGTAAATATTCTTCCATTGCTAAATTAAAATAAGGGTTTGTTTTTTCATTGTAAATTAATAACATTAAAGTAATTCCTCCATATAATTGATAAAATTTTTTTAGATGATTTTGGTACAATTAATTTTATAATTCGACAATGATATAAAAAATCCTTTAAAGTAAAATTTTTAAAACTTCCTTGCAAAGTTTAAATAAATAATATATACTCAAAATATATTTAATAAAAGTGAATAAAAGGGTAGAGGCGCAATAATCTATCAGTACCAATAAGGAGTTAAGCACAAAGATTTATTGGGAAAGGGGATATTGCCGAAGTTTTATAATCGATGCTTTAAGATTATATTGCTGGGGGTACATAAAATATATGTACAACTGTCACAGGTTTATTTGTGGTGAGCTATCATTTAAGGAATTATATTATATTTGTTTTTTAGTATTATCAATGTATTGTAATGTTTAAGCCTTGAGTGTTTACCACTCAAGGCTTTTTTATTTTATCATAACCCATAATACCCTATATAATTCACAAAATTAAAAAGAGAGGGAGATTTATATGAGAAATAAAAAATTTAATATTATTTTTCTGACGACAATTATGTTTATAATGTCAACTGTAATGGTGTTTGCAGAGGAAGATATAGATACCATTGCACTGGCTAATGCAGAAAAATTTGGAATCTTAACTTTAATACCACCATTAGTTGCCATAATACTTGCATTTATAACTAAAAATGTAATAATTTCTTTACTGCTAGGAATTCTTTCTGGAAGTTTTATAATTCAAGTCAGTGGAGTCAATGTATTTGCTGCATTTATACAAGCATTTTTAGACTTAGTAGATAGAGCTTTAGTATCTCTATCAGACCCGTGGAATGCAGGGATAATACTGCAAGTCTTAGCAATTGGGGGAGTAATAAACCTCGTCGCCAAGATGGGAGGTGCTAAGGCTATAGCTGAAGCACTTGCAAAGAGAGCAAAATCAGCTAAAGGTACACAGATTATAACTTGGTTTTTAGGTCTTTTAGTTTTCTTTGATGATTATGCGAATTCATTAATAGTAGGGCCTATGATGAGACCTGTTGCAGATAAAATGAAAATATCAAGAGAAAAATTATCATTTATAATAGATGCTACAGCAGCACCAGTTGCTGGTCTTGCCATAATATCTACATGGATAGGTCTCGAAGTTGGTTTAATACATGATGCTTTTGAAAGTATAAGCGTAGATGTTGATGCATTTGGTATATTTTTAAATACAATACCATTTAGGTTTTATAACATATTAATATTAGCATTTATTGTAATATCAGCATTATTATTAAAAGAATTTGGCCCAATGAGAAAAGCTGAAATAAAAGCTAGAAGTAGAAAAATTGGTACAAATCTTGATGAAGGCGTTGAAGAGCTAGACGATTTAGCTCCAAAAAACGGAGTAAAATTAAGCGTGTGGAATGCTATAATTCCAATAGGTACATTAATAGTAGTTGCGCTAGCATCATTCTATTATAGTGGATATACATCTATAATGGGAGGAGAAGATAAGGCTCTAATACAATTATTTACAAATTCACCATATTCTTTTGAGGCAATAAAAGAAGCATTTAGTGCATCTGATGCATCTAGAGCATTATTCCAATCTGCATTAGTTGCAAGTTTAGTTGCTATTATAATGGCTGTAGTTAAAAAGATTTTTACAGTATCAGAAGCAATTGATGTTTGGATAGATGGAATGAAAAGTTTAGTAATCACTGGTGTCATATTAATACTTGCTTGGTCATTAAGTTCAGTAATAAAAGAGTTAGGTACAGCTAAATTCTTGATACATTTATTATCAGGTTCATTGCCTCCATTCTTACTACCAAGTTTAATATTTGGATTAGGAGCAATAATATCTTTTGCTACTGGAACTGCTTATGGAACAATGGGTATACTTATGCCACTTGCAATACCACTTGCATATTCATTAAATCCTGACATGTCTTATGTAATAGTAAGTACAAGTGCAGTTTTAACAGGTGCAATATTTGGAGACCATTGTTCTCCAATTTCAGATACAACAATACTTTCTTCAATGGGAGCTGGTTGTAATCATATAGACCATGTTAATACTCAAATGCCATATGCTATATTTACAGCAATAATTACTATTGTATTTGGATATATACCAGCTGGACTTGGATTGCCAATATATATAGTATTACCAGTTGCTATAGCTGCTGTATTTGTAGGTATTCAAATTATAGGAAAGAGAGTAGATGAAGCAGAAATAGAACTTGCAGAATAAGGCTGTAAATGAATTTCACCTTTTATTATCATTATTTTGTTTATTTTTAGATAATTTTAAAAAGTTATTGAAAATAATAGCGAAATATAGTAAAATAAAAGAGTGATATAAGCGGATGTGGCGGAATTGGCAGACGCACTAGACTTAGGATCTAGCGCCATTGGCGTGGGGGTTCGACTCCCTTCATCCGCACTTTACAGTACTTAGTTGTGCTGAAAAAAACTGGGGTTGCTGGCTTTCGGAGTGGGCTATCCCGTTTTTATTTTTTGATATATGTGATAGATTAGCACTTTAATATGAAGTGCTTTTTTTATAGGTGAAAAATAGTATATTCATTCATTTACGCTTGATTATTATTCATCTATTAAATAGACTTTGCAGGAGGATGTTATGGAAAAATACATATGGTTGTTTCCGTTACTTTTTATTTTCCATGATATGGAAGAGATAATAGGTTTTGGAATATGGCTTAAAAAAAATAAATCAATGCTTGATAAGAAGTATCCATTCATAAGTAAAAATTATGAAAATTATAGCACTGAGGGTATGGCATTTGCTGTATTTGAAGAACTTATTCTATGCCTTATTTTCTGTATACTTGCAGTTATAACGGATAATCAGTATGTATATCTATTATGGTTAGGTAGTTTTATCGCATATACTTTGCATTTGATAATTCACATAGGACAGTCAATCATAATAAGAAAATATATACCTTCACTCATTACCAGCATTATATGTCTACCAATAAGCATTTGGTGTATAAGTAAGAGTATTTATATACTTGATTGTGAAATAAGTACAACAATTCTGTATAGTATGATTGGTATTATAATTGTGGCATTGAATTTAAAGTTTGCACAGTCATTGATTGGAAAGTTTACAAAGTGGATGTCAAACATATAAATGTCAGTTTATTGACTAGTTGAAGTAATCAAAAATTGGAATTTTGTAGTATTAATATTATGGAAATACTATAAGTAGCGTACTAAAAATCGGAAAGAACAGACAATAGTGATTTACAGTTATAGCAATTTATTTTAAAAGTATAAAATGACTAAAATTTTAAGAAATATGCAAATCATATAACCATTCAATAGTTGAAGTTTTACTAAAGATATTCTATTTTAAAAATCTTATTTTTCACAAGTTTAAAATTGCAAACGATTTCATCAAGTGTATGAATATACTTTTAACATGTTATAGTAAATCTCAATACAAATTTACATTTGGTTCTTTGTGTGTTATTTTAATAATAAATTAAGTGAAAATGTTATTTTGCATTAATATATAATATCTTTGCAGAAGAGTGAATAATATAAAAGAGAAATAATTGATAATAAAAACTTAACAAAAAAATTAATACATAAAAAAAAATAAATATAATGTGTTGACATTTGATTTAAATATTCATAAAATAAAATTGAAAATAAATATTTCCAAGTGAGATTAGCGAGAGAGACCTTTATACAAAAAGGCGCCGAAGAAGAAATTTAAGAAATGCCAATCCTTAGAGAAGCTTTCAGGCAAAAATATCGCTAATTGATGGGACTCTGGAGAGACTTAAGTTAAATACTATAAGTCACCGAAGAAGCAGAATAATATTAAATTATTAAATCTTTCAGGTATACAAACAGGGATATATAGGCTAGGGTTATTTCCTATGCTTATATATTTTTTTTATGGGAAAATACAGGACATAATGGTAAAGTTGCTTAAATATAATAGGTTTAATTTTATAGGGAGGGTTATATATGAATGGATTAAAAAGAGTGCCTTTGTATAATACACACAAAGAGCTTGGTGCAAAGCTTGTTGAATTTGCTGGTTGGGAAATGCCTTTAGAATATGAAGGAATAAACAAAGAGCATGAAATGGTTAGAAAAAGTGCAGGTATATTTGATGTATCTCACATGGGAGAAGTAGAAGTAAAAGGAGTAGAATCAGAAAAATTTATACAAAACCTAGTTACAAATGATATAAGTGTATTAAAAGTCAATGACATCATATATACTCCTATGTGCTATGAAAATGGTGGAGTAGTTGATGATTTATTAATATATAAGTTTGGGGAAGAAGATTATTTGTTAGTAATAAATGCAGGAAATATAGACAAAGATGTTGACTGGATAATGAAGCAAAGTGAAGGGTATAAAGTAAATATAAAAAATATATCTAATGAAGTTTGTCAATTAGCAGTTCAAGGGCCTAAAGCAGAAAAAATTCTTCAAAAAATCACAGACATAAATTTAGAATCAATAAAATTTTATAAATTAATGTCAGAAATAAAAGTGTATGGATACCCTTGTTTAGTTTCGAGAACAGGATATACTGGAGAAGATGGTTTTGAAATATATTGCAAAAATGAACATGTAAAATTAATTTGGGATGAAGTCCTAAAAGTTGGAGGAGAAGACATATGTCCAGCTGGCCTAGGTTGTAGAGATACTTTAAGATTTGAAGCAGCCCTACCTCTATATGGACATGAAATAAATGAACACATATCTCCACTTGAAGGCGGATTATCTATTTTTGTAAAAGTAAATAAGGAGTCATTTATTGGCAAATCAATCTTAGCAGAAGAAAAAGAAAATGGGATTAAAAGAAAATTAGTAGGATTTGAAATGCAAGGTAAAGGGATGCCTAGAAATGGATATGATATAAAAATTGGAGATAAAACAGTTGGTTTTGTAACTACTGGGTGTGCATCTCCAACAACAGGAAAAATCTTAGGAATGGGAATTATAGATGCTGAATATGCAAAAGTAGGAAATGAAATAGGTATAGCCATTAGAAAAAAAGTTGTTCCTGCTATAACAGTTAAGAAGCCTTTTTATAAAAAACAATATAAAAAAGATAATGTTGTAGTAAATAAAGAAAATAAATTTTCATATATACCTGCCACAAATGAAGATAAGGAAAAAATGTTAAAAGTAGTTGGATTAAACTCAATTGATGAATTATTTTCAGATGTACCAGATGAACTAAAATTAAAAAGAGATTTAAATCTAGATAGTGGAAAATCTGAATTAGAAGTTAGTAAAATAGTAAAAAGGTTGTCAGAAGAAAATTTAAGTCTAGAAGATTTGACTTGTTTTCTTGGAGCAGGTGCATATGACCATTATATCCCATCAATTATAAAACATATAACTTCAAGGTCAGAATTTTATACAGCATATACTCCATATCAAGCAGAAATAAGTCAAGGAACTTTACAAGTAGTGTTTGAATTCCAATCTATGATTGCAGAAATTACTGGTATGGAAATTGCAAATGCATCAATGTATGATGGAGCAACTGCTGCAATAGAAGCATGTATAATGGCAATGAATCAAACTAGAAAAAGTAAAATAGTAGTATCAAAAACTACACATCCAGAAACTTTATCAGTACTAAAAACTTATTTACAATATAAAGATTGTGAAATAGTAGAAATTGATTTTTGTAATGAATATGGAACTACAGATATAGAAAAATTAAGAGCTTCTGTAGATAAAGATACAGCATGTGTCCTTATACAAACTCCTAACTTCTTTGGAATTATTGAAGAGATGGAAGAAATAGAAAAGATAACTCATGAAAATAAAGCCATGTTAATTATGAGTGTTGACCCAATCTCATTAGGTGTTTTAAAGACACCAGGTGAAATAGGAGCAGATATTGTTGTTGGAGAAGCTCAATCACTAGGAAATCCTCTTAATTTTGGAGGTCCTTATGTAGGATTTTTGGCTAGTAAATCTAAATATACAAGAAAAATGCCAGGAAGAATAGTTGGGCAAAGTTTAGATACAGAAGGGAAAATTGCATATGTATTAACTTTACAAACTAGAGAGCAACATGTAAGAAGAGAAAAAGCAACTTCTAATATATGTTCAAATCAAGCCCTAAATGCTCTTGTAGCATCAATATATATGGCTACTATGGGTAAAGAAGGATTTAAAGAAGTTGGTATGCAATCAATGAAAAAAGCACACTATGCTTATAATAAACTTGTGCAAACAGGAAAATACAGACCTATATTTAAAGGTAGATTTTTTAAAGAATTTGCAGTACAAGGAAATTATAATATAGATACTATAAATGATAAACTTTTAGAAGAAAATATATTAGGTGGTTATAATTTAGAACACAATTATCCAGAATTAAAAAATTCAACTTTACTTTGTGTAACTGAAAAAAGAAGTAAAGATGAAATAGATAAGTTAGTTGGAATAATGGAGGGGTTATAATGAAAGAATATAATAGTTTGTTGATAGATATATCTAAAAAAGGTAGAAAAGCATACTCACTTCCAGAGTTAGATGTAGATGATATAAAAATAGAAGATATGATTGACCCAAGTATGGCTAGACAAAATGAATTAAACTTGCCAGAAGTTGGTGAATTAGAATTAGTTAGACATTATACTTTATTGTCAAACAAGAATTTTGGTGTTGATACAGGTTTTTATCCTTTAGGTTCTTGTACAATGAAATATAACCCTAAAATTAATGAAGATATGGCAGCACTTCCAAACTTTACGGGAATGCATCCATATCAATCTCCAGATACAGCACAAGGGTCTCTTGCTCTTATGTATGATTTATCAAATAAACTTGCAGAAATTACAGGTATGGATGAAGTGACACTTCAACCCTCAGCAGGTTCACATGGTGAATTTACAGGTCTTATGCTTATAAAAGCGTATCATGAAAATAGAGGAGACTATAAAAGAACTAAAGTAATAATTCCAGATTCTGCCCATGGAACAAATCCAGCAAGTGCAGCTATGGCGAATTTTGATGTAATTCAAATAACATCCGATAAAAATGGTGCTGTAGATATAGATGCATTGAAAGAAGTTTTAAATGATGAAGTAGCAGCTCTTATGCTTACTAATCCAAGTACTCTTGGACTATTTGAAAAAAATATAAAAGAAATAGCTGACCTTGTACATGAAGCAGGTGGTCTTTTGTATTATGATGGTGCAAACATGAATGCTATTATGGGGATAACAAGACCAGGAGATATGGGATTTGATGTAGTCCATCTTAATCTTCATAAGACATTTTCAACTCCTCATGGTGGTGGTGGTCCAGGAGCTGGACCTGTTGGAGCTAAAAAAGGGCTAGTGCCTTTTTTACCAATTCCAGTAATTGAAAAACAAGAAGATAAATATGTATTAAACTATGACAGACCAAAGTCTATTGGAAAAATTAAAAATTTCTATGGAAACTTTGGAGTTCTTGTAAGAGCGTACACATATATATTGACAATGGGAAGAGATGGGCTTAAAGAAACTAGTGAAATGGCAGTTCTAAATGCTAATTATATAAAAGAAAGTATAAAAGATGATTATATTTTACCAATAGATACTTTATGTAAACATGAGTTTGTATTAGGAGGATTACCAAGAGGAGAAGCAAATATAAAAACTATTGATATGGCAAAGAGATTGTTGGATTATGGATATCATCCTCCAACAATGTATTTCCCTCTTATTATAAATGAGGCACTTATGATAGAGCCTACAGAAAGTGAGAGTATAGAAACATTAGATAGTTTTATTGAAGCTATGAAGAATGTTGCCAAAGAAGCTAAGGAAGAACCAGAATTACTAAAAACTGCTCCACATAATACTTTAGTTAAAAGAGTTGATGATGCAAGAGCAGTGAAAAAGCCTATATTAACATGGTCACAAAGATAAATAATTAAAATAATAAATAATTTAAATATACAGAAATTTTGTATTTGTATTAAAAAGCTATCTAAACTATCTTAAATTAGATAGCTTTTTTGTGTATATGTTGACATACATGGTATGTACTGTTAAAGTTTTTTATATATTATTAGAAAATGTGAGGATGTTAAACTTATGAACAAAGTAAGTGATGTAACAAAAGGTTATACTTTAGGGGTATTGGCAAATATTTTATTTGGATTTTCTTTTTATTTTACTAAGACAGTATTAAATTTGGTTGACAATAAAGTTTTTACAGTATTGTCATTAAGATTTACAATTGGATTGATAACAGTAATATTATTATATAAGTTTAAATTTATAAGCTTAAATTTTAAAGGCAAAGATATTAAATCTCTCTTGATTTTATGTATGTTTCAACCATTTCTATATTTTATGCTTGAGACATTTGGAGTTAAGTATACATCTACATCAGAAGTTGGTGTTATGATATCTATGATACCAGTAGTTACAGGAATTATGGGAATTATATTCTTAAATGAAAAAATGAATTTAAAGCAAGTAGTGTGCATAGTAATTGCAGTTTTTGGAGTTATAATAGTAAATTTACAAAATACAGGTAATCAAACAAGTAGTATGATTGGAAGAATAATGATACTTGGGGCAGTAATTTGTGCAGGTGCATATGGTGTATATGTAAGAAAATTATCTAAAAGTGAATTTACACCAATTGAAATAACAGCAGCAATGCAACTAATTGGAACAATATCATTTACATCAATATCTGTTGGTGGTGAATTGATATCAGGGAATCTAATAGAATATGCAAAAGGATTATTCAATATGGAGATTGTATTTCCAATAGTTTATTTGGGTATGGGGTGTTCTTTATTAGCTATGTTTTTAAATAACTACTCAAGGTCTAAACTAGAGGCTGTAAAATCATCAATATTATCAAATATAGCTACAGTGGTATCTATATTTGCAGGAGTATTTTTACTGAATGAAAAGTTCAATCTTTATAGTATTGTAGGAAGTGTGCTTATAATAATTTCAATTATAGGAATGGTTATATATGGCAAAGAAAAATATGAAGATTTGGAAACTGAATATACAAACTAGTTTTATTTTATAGAACATAATAAACCTGTTTATTCTTTTAACTTAATTTAAACTTAATATAAATTTCTGAATATCTCTTTATAACTTCTTAAATGTCAGTATAGCCTTATTTTATAGGCTTTACTGGCTTTTCTTATACGGTCGATACTTCACGTTTCTTCTTATATCTCTTCATGTTTTGACTTTCAAAAGTGGTAAGAAAGTGTCTTATTCCCCAGCTTATCCTATTTCAGTATTTCCATAAGCTGTTTACGCTGTGTCTGTGTACCTCTCTTAACATTGCTTCTTTGAGCATTCTTTTTGGCGTACAACTGGCATAACATTATCTTCTTACTGATAGTGTCAATACCATCATCAAGGTCTTTGCGGATTTCCTGTTTCTTTTCCCTTAGAGAAATACAATCACGTTTTCCTGCTGGTACTCTGTTTGTAGAAACCAGTTTCCATGAATATATGGAACTGCTACAATATGGATGTGAAGAAATAGAAAGTTTTTATTTTGTTTTTTGTTGGATAACTTGAATGTTAATATGCGTTGCTTGTAGCAACGGGAAGTTCCTCGTACAATAGCGGTAACAAATAAAAGAATGGAGGGTATTCCTAATGTTAAATGAAAATATTAAAGCAATCAGAAAATCAAAAGGACTTTCACAAGCAGAACTTGCCATCAAACTGAATGTAGTGCGACAAACAATCTCTAAATGGGAGCAAGGATTGTCAGTTCCCGATTCTGATATTTTAATCTCTATATCGGAAGTGCTTGAAACACCTGTAAGCACTTTGCTTGGAGAAACTGTTATTGAATCGAAAGTTGATGACTTAAAAGTGATTTCCGAAAAACTGGAAATTATAAACTTACAACTTGCACAAAGAAAGACTGTGAGAAGAAAAATGTTTCGTTGGTTACTTATCTCATTGTGTGCAGTCATAGTAGTAATTTATATGGTCTTAATAATATTAAATAGTCCTTACTTAGGTTGGAACTATAATGACCCTGAAACTGCTGTTGTTGGAGTAGCTTTTCACACCTTTGAATGGGTGTTTGTCAGATTAGCACCTATTATCCTTATAGGGGCAATAGTGGGAATTTTCTTAGCACGCAAGAAAGTATAAAACTACTATACTTTTGGAGTACAGGTCAAACTTAAAAATTACAGTTTTATAATTTCATATCTATACACACAAAGCAGTTAGTCTTAGGATTGACTGCTTTGTGTATAGAAAGGACACCCAAAAGGCGTCCTATTGTCTGATTTACATTGTCATATCAAGGCTCATTCAATCGTGGTAAATTCATGGTAAAATGAATGTTTTTCTACCTCTCAAAATACTTGAAAATATAGTGTTTATGCGGATAATCGAAAATTAGATATAAAATTTGAAATTAAATTTAATAAAAATATAGCGAAATTCATAAAAAATTTAGGAAATCTTAAGAATTATGATATTTAAATCTTTAGATTTATGTTTTATTATATAAACTATAATAAGATATATTAAACTAAATTAGAATTTTACAATATATTTATAGATATTACTATTAAAGAAAAATAATGTTAACAGTGATAAGAAGAATGAAAAGATTGTCTTTACTAAAAACAAAGAAGATGCTCTTTGA
>NZ_JAGWCS010000074.1:0-19347 GCF_020657705.1 Clostridioides sp. ZZV15-6598
AATATATATCACACAAATAAATTTTATTTAATTATAGCTTTTAATAAAGTAAATATTGTGGTTGTAAATAAGGAATTATACAATTACAATAAAACAAGTAAGGATATTATAAAAATGATTATTATAATTAAAAGAATAAATTGTAGGTAGTAACAAATCCTATATAATGAATGGAGGGTGACATATATTGAAAAATAATATATTTAAATATAAAAATGAGATGTTATTATTTATATTAGTCATAATAACTTATTTAATAATAACAATGGCATTCTTTTCTAAAACTACAATATTTTATGATTTGAACAATACTTATGATGTATTATTAGATACAGATACAGGTGTACTATTCAATTTAAATGTATTTGCTATAAATCAAGATAATAGCAAACACGTATTATTTTCAGCTATTATATCAATTTTTGCATATCCAATATACTTATTATGTACTTCAATAGCAAATCCAGGGACAACCGATTTTAATAGTGCTTATGGATTTGGATTGATTTGCCTGCAAATAATAACTAGTGCTACATCTATAACTTTAGTTTTTAATCATATTAAAAAAATAAAGATGCAGAGGTTAACTTTAATTTTACTTACTATGATAATGATATTTTCTTTTCCACAACTATTTATGACCTTAAATGTAGAAAGGTTTATATATAGTCAGTTTACATTAATATTTTTTATATTTATTGCAAATAAAATGAATGGAAAGAACTCTTATTTAGTAGAATTGGCAGCTATCCCATTATTTGGAATAACTATTAGTAATATATATTTGTATTTGTTTAACCTAATATTTGAATTTAAGTTAAAAATAGGTAAAATTTTAAAACATTTAACTACATTTATTATAATGGCATATATTTGTGTAGTTTCAACAAAATCTTATGAAAGTTTTATGAATCTTGGAAATGTAATACAATATGATACAAAGTTTATAAGTGGAGAGCCTTTTTTAGAAAAAGTTGCAATGATTATAGAAAGATTACTGTATTCAGTTTTTTATTTTCCTGGAGCGGAGATTAAAAAAGGACTATTTTTGCAAAATGGAGAAGTTGCAACGATACCAGTTATTCTTACTCTATTAGCATTTTGTTTTTGTGTTTTAGCAGTTATTGAGAACTCAGAAAAAAGAGTTCCTAAGTTGTGTATGGGAATAATTTTATTTAATTTAGTTTTACATGGTATAATAGGATACAATCTTACTAATTCAAGTATCATGACTATAAACTTTAGTTTTGCTGTTATAGTTTTATTAGCTTACTTTACTAAAGCACTTAGAAAAAATGAAAAAAGCATGTACAATATATTTTTATCATTGTTGCTAGTCACTATAATAATTAGTAATATAAATGGATTTATAGAAATTTTAAATATTGGGATAAAATCATATCCTGTTTAAAAAATAATATTGAAAGGGTAGTAAGTTTATGAAACAGACAAATACAATAATTAATCTTCTTACTAAAATTTCAGATTATATAAGATTAATGAGAATAAAGCAGTATATAAAGAATTTATTTATATTTGCTGCTATAATATTTTCAAACAATATACTAAATATAAGTCTATTGTTAAATACATTTATAGCTTTTGTGTGTTTTTGTTTGATATCATCATCAGCATATGCATTAAATGATGCTATAGATATGGATAAAGATAAAAAACATCCTAAAAAACGTAATAGACCAGTAGCAAGTGGAAGAATAAGTAAAAGGAGTGCGACTATATTATTTGTTGTTTTAGCTTTAATTTCAATTTGCTTGTCAACGGTTATTAATTTAAAATTGACTATAATTCTCATTTTATATTTGATAAATAATATATTATATTCTCTTAAATTAAAGAATATAATTCTATTAGATGTGTTTTCTATATCTCTTGGTTTTATACTTAGAGTTTATGCAGGGTGTGTAGCTATAGATGTTAGATTATCAAACTGGATAATATTATGTACATTTTTTTTATCTCTGTATTTAGCTCTTGGAAAACGCAAAAAAGAAATAATATTTTTAAAAGATGATGCAGTTGAGCATAGAAAAATACTAGAAGATTATGATATAGAAAATTTAAATCAAATGATGATAGTTATATTAAGTTCTACAATTGTATGTTATGCATTATATTCTACAAGTAATCCAGAAAAGCCAAATATGATATTTACAACAATATTTGTAGTTTATGGTGTACTCAGATATAATTATATAATTAACACAACAAATGAAGGAAATCCTACTGATATTGTACTAAAAGATAATGCTTTAAAAATAAACGTAATCTTATGGGTAATTGCATGTTTAATAATATTAATTTTTTAGCGATAGGATGGGGAAATACTTATGAAAAAAAGTGTATTATTGCTCGATATAGATTATACTGTGATAAATACTGATAGTATGGTAGATTTTTTTATTTATTCTTTAAAAAATAAAACACTTAAGACTATTATAAAATTGCCATACATAATTTTTACTCTAATCATGTATTTGGTTAAAATAGTATCTTTGAAAAAAGCAAAAGAGGCAATCTTTTATCCAATAGTAGATTTTAGTGAAGAGGAGTTAAAAGATTTTTTTGATAGTTGTATAATGAAAAAAATTAATGAGTCTATGAAAAAAGTAATTTACAAAAACAAAGAAGATGATAACGTTGTAATTATGATAACTGCATCTCCATATGCATATATGAAGTACTTTAAGTACTATGATTTGGCAGATGAGGTTATAGGCACTGAACTATTTTGTGAAAACTCAAGATACAAAAACCAATTCATTAGCGAAAACTGCAAGGGAATTGAAAAAATACAGAGAATAAATACTGTATTAGATAAACTTGGAATTGAGATTGATTATGAAAATTCATATGCATATTCAGACTCTAAAAGTGATTTACCTATGCTTTCCTTAGCTAAAAATGCATTTTTGGTTAATAAGAAAAATGGTGAGGTTATAGAACAAATAAATTCATAGCTTTATATCACTTAGAATAGGAGGGGATAGTTTGGGATATTTTCACATATTAATTTTGTCTATGGTTCCTGTAACAGAATTAAGAGGAGCCATTCCTATAGGTATTGCAATGGGTTTAAATCCTATATGGGTTTATGTATTTAGTGTGATTGGCTCTACATTGGTATCAATTCCCTTGATATTGACGTTTAGACACATATTGCAATTTTTGAGAGGGAAAAAGTTATTTAAGGGACTTGCGGACACAATTGATAAAAAAATAAATTCAAGAATGAAGAAATTAAAAAGCGTTTCAATAATAGGTATAATACTATTTGTAGGTATACCACTTCCAACAACAGGAACATGGACTGCATCTGCGATAGCCTCAATACTAAAAATGAGAATAAAAGATGCTTTTATAGGAGTATTTTTGGGAAATTTATTGTCTGGAGTTATAGTATCAGCTCTTTCTCTACATATAATATAAAACTATCCAATAGTATATTTGGATAGTTTTTTTATGAAAGTATGTGAAAAAATTTTTTTTTTAGGCAAAATATTTAAATTCATTTGCTCTTAAAATATTTACTATCATAAAAGAAATATAGTATAGTATTATTTATGAGGAAATTAATTTAAACTTGCCTATCAATAAAATAAAGTTTTTATATAAAATGTATTTTTAATAGTAATAGATTTAAACATTAAATTATTAAGGAGGTTTTAAGATGGAAAATTCAAATACTGATTTAGGTCGTGAGAATGTAGGCAAATTGCTTTTTAAATTGGCTACACCAGCTATTATTGCACAAATTGTGAATGTTTTGTACAACATAGTAGATAGAATCTTTATTGGTAGAATGGAAAGTGGAGAAGTTGCTATGGCAGGTGTCGGAGTAGCATTTCCTATAATAATTATAATAACTTCATGTAGTTATTTAATTGGTATGGGGGGAGGACCTTTAGCTGCTATAAAAATGGGCGAACAGGATAATGATGGAGCAGAGAAAATAATGAGTAATAGTTTTTCTGTATTAGTTATTTTGGCGATACTATTGACTATAGGTTTTCAGATTGGAAAAGAACCTTTACTTTGGTTATTTGGAGCAAGCGAATCTACAATTGGATACTCAATGGATTATTTGAATATTTATTTAATAGGTACAGTATTTGTTCAAATTTCACTAGGTATGAATACTTTTATAAATACTCAGGGATTTGCGACAACTGGTATGGTTACGGTTGCTATAGGAGCTTTGATAAACATAATACTAGACCCAATTTTTATATTTGGATTTGGTATGGGAGTAAAAGGAGCTGCATTAGCCACTATAATTGCACAAGGAGTTTCTGCTATTTGGGTATTGGTATTTCTGTTTGGAAAGAAAAGTATACTTAAGATAAAGAAGAAATACATGATGCCTAAAGCAAGTATTATTTTGCCAGTATTAGGGCTGGGAATTTCTCCATTTATAATGCAATCTACGGAGAGTTTAGTGCTTATAGCATTAAATAGCAAATTACAGATGTATGGAGGCGATTTAGCAGTAGGTTCAATGGCAATAATGAGTAGTATAATGCAAATTCTTATGCTTCCTAACATGGGATTTACACAAGGGGCACAACCAATAATAAGTTACAATTATGGCTCAGGACAGATTGACAGAGTAAAAAAGACCTTTAAGTTATGTTTATTGTCATGTTTTACATATTCTGCAATTTTGTGGATTCTACTTATGATATTCCCTACGTTTTTTGTCAGTATATTTAACAAAAATCCACAACTACTTAGTATGACTAGTTGGAGTATAAAAATATATTTTGCTGGTTCTTTTATGTTTGGAATACAATTAGCTTGCCAGCAAACATTTTTAGCGCTTGGAAAAGCAAAAATATCTTTGATTTTAGCTCTTCTTAGAAAAGTTGTACTTTTGATACCTTTAATATTTATACTTCCAATGTTTTTTGATGAAAAACTTTTTGCTGTACTTTTAGCAGAGCCAGTTGCAGATATAACAGCAGCCACTATTACAGCAATTTGTTTCTTTGTATTTTATAAAGGTTCTCTATCAAAACCTAAAGTAATAGAGGAGTAAAATATAAATAGTATAAGGTTTTTAGAAACATATATTATTAGATAAAAACTAAGATTTGTATTTTAATTTAAGAAGATATTTTTTATAATTTACAAAGATACAAACTAGAATTAAAATTTAAAATTATAGTAAGAAAAATGTAAGTATTTGCAATATTAATGGTATAATATTTACAGATATGATAATCAATAAGAGGAAAGGATGTTTATATAATGGAAAATGATTTAACAATGCAAGAGCTACTTGAGCAACAAGAACAAGTGTTCAGCAAAGTAAAAGTTGGGGAATTGATAACTGGAAAAATAACTGCAGTGAGAAATGACGAAGTACAACTAGAATTAGGTTATGGGTTTGATGGAATAATACCTATAAGTGAATTAAACATAGAAAAAAATCAATCTATAGAAGATTTATATCATATAGATGATGAAATAACTGCTATAATAACAAAAGTATCTCAAAAAGATGGAACAATAACTTTATCTAAGTTGCAATTAGATAGAAAAAATGATTTTGCTGACTTACACAAAGCTTATGATGAACATAGAATAATAACTGTAAATGTTGAAAAAAATATAGAAAAAGGTGTATTTGCTAACTACAATACATATACATTTTTTATACCAATCTCTCAGCTTGACACAAAGTTTATTACAGATACATCTAAATTTGTTGGACTTAATTTAGAAGTATATATAAAAGAAATGGATGCTAGGAAAAATAGATTTGTAGCATCTCATAGAGACGTATTACAAGAACGTATCAATAAAGAGAGAGAAGAAAGAAGAGTTCAAATTAAGGCAGAAAAGGAAGCTGAAAGAGCTAGAATTAAGCATGAAAGAGAAGAAGAAAAAACTCGTATTAAATTAGCTAAAGAAGAATTATTTAATTCTCTAGAAGTTGGTCAAAAAAGAGATGGTAAAGTAACTAAGATAATGCCTTATGGTGCATTTGTGGATATTGGTGGAATTGAAGGATTAGCACATATAAATAACCTAGCTTGGACAAGAGTTGAAAGTGTTGAAGATGTTGTCTCTGAAGGTCAAGAAGTGGAAGTTTATGTATTAGATGTAAATCAAGAAACTAAAAAAATTGCACTAGCATTAAAAGATATAAACAATGACCCATGGGATTTAATATCAAAAGAATTACAAGTTGATGATGTTGTTAATGCTAAAGTTCTTAGAATTATAGAAAAGGGAGCTTTTGTTCAAATCAAAGAAGGTGTAGATGCTTATTTACCAATTTCTGAATTGAGTGATACTAGAGTAGCAAAAGTTACTAATGTTGTTAATATTGGAGACGAAATTAAAGTTAAAATTCTTGATTTTAAACCAAAAACTAAGAGAATGTTAGTTTCAATAAAAGAGGCAACTAGAGAGCCAGAAGAAGATATAACAGAGTTTTTAGAAGTAGAAGAATCTCTAGGAAGTATTGGAGAATTATTTAAAGATAAATTTAAAGACTTAGAAATATAAAATAATCAAAAGGGGGGCTGTTTTAAAACATTACTCTGTCTATTTTGACAGCTTTAGTTTTAAAATAGCCCTTTAACTATCTACAAAAATTTATATAAGATACTAGGAGGAAAATTAATGAAAAAAGCTATTATAGATGTACATTGTCATACTTTAATAAGTGGACATGCACATAGTACTTTTAAAGAAAACGTTGAAGAAGCAATTCAAAAAAATATAAAATATTTAGGTATATCAGACCATGGCCCTAATATGCCAGGAGGACCACATCCATTTTACTTTTATAATTTACATCTACTTCCACGTCAAATACAAGATTTAAAGATTCTTAGAGGTATAGAAGGAAATATCATGGATTATGATGGAAACTTAGATGTTCCAGAAGATATGATACAACATTTAGATTATATAATTGCAAGTTTGCATAGACCTTGTATAGCTTCAGGTACAAAAGAAGAAAATACAAATGCTATTTTAAAAGTGATGGATAAACCTAAAGTAAAGATAATTGGGCATCCAGATGATAGTAGATATCCTTTAGATTATGAGTCTATAGTAAAAAAAGCGAAGGATAAAAATATTCTTTTAGAAATAAATAATTCTTCATTAAGTTCGAATTCTCATAGAACTGGAACTTGGGAAAATGCAAGTGAAATGTTGTTGTTATGTAAACAATATGGTGTAAGAGTTATTCTTGGTACAGATTCTCATATATGTTATTCTATAGGTGAATTTGAAAGTGCAGAGAAAGTTTTAAAATCAGTAGACTTTCCAGAAGAATTAGTAATAAATTATCATGAAGATGAAATTGTAGAGTTTTTTAATATAAATTTTTAGAATTTTAGGAGTGAGAAAATTTGAGTAAAAATAAGTTTATCTATATGAATTATTATGACAATGGTTATTTCAAAAAGGGAATGGTTATAAACATGGTTTTAGCCCTTATAATCTTGGCCACAATTTTTATATATTCAACAACATTTTTGTATCTTTTATGTATAATAACAGCAGTTTTTCTTTTTAAGCAAGGTCGTGATTTTTCAAATAGATATAAGGGAAAAGTATATCTTACTCTTGATAATCATTCAATATCAATAAATAATCAATGTATCTTTAGTATAAAAGCTAGAAAAAATCAAAAATTTAATTATAAAGTAATAGAAAAAACAGAAGTAACAAAAAAAATATTAAATATATATGCTGATAATTTTAATTACAAAATTAGATTAAATGCATTGAGTTTGGAAGATGAAAAAAAATTATTGAGTATAATAGATGAAAAGATAAAAAAATTTAAGGGGTAATACCATACTATTTTCAATAGCTAGCATGATTTAAAAGATTACTTGAGAAAAATAAATAATAAAAAAATACAGATAATTATTTTTTTGTGTTGACAATACATTTTAATGTGTATATAATAACTATTAAATCAAAATATTTAGAAAATTTAAATGATTTAAAAAGCGATGAATAGAAGTAGTAAGAATCATGAAACTTCCAGAGAGCTAAAGTGTGGTGTGATTTAGCAGTTGATAATTCTGAACTTGTCTAGGAGCTGTTTCCTGGGTTTTAAAACTTAGGATAACCGTATTTCCACGTTATAGGAAAAATAGTTATTATAATAATTAGTAGTAACTATTACTAAGGGAGCTTTTTAAAAAGCTAAATAGAGTGGTACCGCGAGCAAAACCTCGTCTCTAGTTTTACTAGAGATGAGGTTATTTTTATTCTAATGATAAATTTAACATTTGTACTTATGAATTAAAAAGGGGAAGAATTGCGTCGATATAAGGTATACTGAATACAAAAAACAAAAAAGAGGGGGAACAACATGAAATATGGAAAGTATAAAAAATATAATGGAATGGAAATGGCAAATCGTAAATGGCCAGATAATGAAATAACAAAAGCTCCAGTTTGGTGTAGTGTCGATTTAAGAGATGGAAATCAATCACTACCAACACCTATGAATGTAGAAGAAAAAGTCAGAATGTTCAAAATGATTTTAGATACAGGATTTAAAGAAATAGAAGTAGGATTTCCATCAGCATCAAATACAGAGTATACATTTTTAAGAAAACTAATAGATGAAAATATGATTCCAGATGATGTCACTATACAAGTACTTACACAATCCAGAGCTCATCTTATAGAAAAAACATTTGAATCAGTAAAAGGATGCAAGAAAGCAATAATACATTTATATAACTCTACATCTATTCTTCAAAGAGAAGTGGTTTTTAATATGAGTAAACAAGAAATCATAGATATAGCAGTTGAGGGAGCAAAATTATTCAATGAAGAAGCAAAAAAATATCCTGAAACAGAGTTTATTTTTGAATATTCACCTGAAAGTTTCACAGGTACAGAAATGGACTATGCACTTGAAATATGTGAGGCAGTTATAGATGTGTGGAAACCAACACCACAAAAGAAAGTTATAATAAATCTTCCATCAACAGTAGAAATGGCAACACCAAATGTATACGCAGACCAAATAGAATGGTTTTGTGAAAATATAAGTTGTAGAGATTCTATTATAATGAGCTTACACACTCACAATGATAGGGGGACTTGTACAGCGGCAAGTGAGCTTGGGTTATTAGCTGGGGCAGATAGACTTGAAGGTACATTATTTGGAAATGGCGAAAGAACTGGAAATATGGATATAGTAAATGTGGGTCTTAATCTTTATACACAGGGAATAAATCCAGAGTTAGATTTTAGTAATATCGATAAAATGATAGAGATATATGAAGATTGTACAAAACTTACAGTACATGACAGACACCCATATGCAGGAAATCTTGTACATTGTGCTTTTTCAGGTTCTCACCAAGATGCTATTAGAAAAGGTATGATAGCAATTAACACTAGAAATGATGGTTGTTGGGAAGTTCCATATTTGCCAATAGACCCTCATGATATAGGTAGAGAATACAAAGAAATCATTAGAATAAACAGTCAATCAGGAAAAGGCGGAGCTGTTTATATAATGGAAACAGATTATGGTTTCATGATACCTAAAAATATGCATTCTCATTTTGGAAATGTAGTTAAAATGGAATCTGATAGAATAGGAGAGGAACTTAGTAGTGAATCAATATTTAACTTATTTAAGAAGGAATATATTGATGTTGAGAGTCCTTATAAAGTTAAGAAGTACAAGATAAAATCGATGGATGAAATAAATTATGAAAATGATGATTCTGACGACACTAATATGATTGAGATGACTGCAAGAGTAACCTATATGGGTAATGAACAAAGAATTGTTGGAATAGGAAATGGTCCTGTAGATTCATTTAACAACGCATTAAAACAATGTGGTATGAAAGATTATAAATTTAGATATTATTGGGAGCATGCATTGGAGGAAGGTTCACATTCGAGAGGTGTAGCCTATGTAGGAATAGAACATAATGATAAAGTTTATTTTGGGGTAAGCATATCGGAAAATATAAATACAGCAGCTATTAATGCTCTTATGAATGCAATAAATAAAAGTTATATTGAGGAGGAAGCAGAAAATGGGGATGACTATGACGCAGAAAATCTTAGCGAAACATGCTAATTTAAATGAGGTTAAGAAAGGACAATTGATTGAAGCAAACTTAGATATAGTTTTAGGAAATGATATAACATCACCAGTAGCTATTAGAGAGTTTGAAAAGTTAGGAATTGAAGGGGTTTATGATAAATCTAAAGTGGCAATAGTTTTAGACCATTTTACACCTAATAAAGATATAAAAAGTGCAGAACAGTGTAAGTTTACAAGAAGTTTTGCAAAATCCAAAGGAGTGGTCAATTTCTTTGATGTAGGGGATATGGGAATAGAACATGTTCTTCTTCCTGAAAAAGGTATAGTAACAGCAGGAGATGTAATCATAGGTGCTGATTCTCATACTTGCACATATGGAGCATTAGGTGCTTTTTCTACTGGAGTAGGTTCAACTGATATGGGAGCTGGGATGGCTACAGGAAAATGTTGGTTTAAGGTACCTGGTGCAATAAAATTTGTCCTAAAGAATAAGCCAAATAAATGGATAACTGGAAAAGATGTGATACTTCATATAATAGGGAAAATAGGTGTTGATGGAGCACTTTACAAATCAATGGAATTTTGTGGAGATGGAATAGGTAATCTATCTATGGATGATAGATTTACTATTTGTAATATGGCAATAGAAGCAGGGGCTAAAAATGGAATTTTTCCAGTAGATGATAAAACTATAGAATATATAAATTCACATAAGTGTACAACAACAGAAAAAGTTGTAAATGTATACGAAGCAGATGAAGATGCAATTTATGATGAAGTATATGAAATTGATTTAGCTACATTAAAAGAAACAGTAGCTTTCCCACATCTTCCTGAAAATACTAAAACAGTAGATGAGATTGAGAAAGATATAAAAATAGACCAAGTTGTAATAGGTTCTTGTACAAATGGAAGAATATCAGACCTTGAAGTTGCAGCTGAAATCATGAAAGGTAAAAAAGTTGCAGATGGAGTTAGAGTGATGATATTTCCTGGAACTCAAAAAGTGTATCTTGAAGCAATAGAAAAAGGCTATATTACTACATTTATAGAAGCAGGAGCAGCTGTTTCTACACCGACATGTGGACCATGTCTTGGAGGTCATATGGGTATACTTGCAGCAGGAGAAAAGTCAGTTTCAACAACGAATAGGAATTTTGTAGGAAGAATGGGTCATGTTGATTCAGAAGTGTATCTTGCTAGTCCAGCTGTAGCAGCAACATCAGCTATAACTGGAAAAATATCAAAACCATCAGAGATAATTTAAGGGAGGTAAAGTTTATGATTGCTAATGGAAGGGTTTTTAAATTTGGTGATAATATAGATACAGATGTAATAATACCAGCTAGATATTTAAATATAGCTGATTATAAGGAATTAGCAATGCACTGTATGGAAGATATTGATGATAAATTTGTATCTAAAGTAAAGGAAGGAGATATTATAGTTGCAACTAAAAATTTTGGGTGTGGTTCATCAAGAGAGCATGCCCCAATCGTAATAAAAGAAAGTGGAGTATCATGTGTAATTGCATCAACTTTTGCTAGAATATTTTTTAGAAATTCTATAAATATAGGGCTTCCAATACTTGAATGTGAGGAAGCTGCTAATAGTATAGAAGAAGGCGATACTGTAGAAGTGGATTTTTCAACAGGTGTAATAAAAAACATAACAAAAGGAGCAGAATATAAGGCAGAACCATTTCCTGAGTTTATGCAAAATATCATAACAAATGAAGGTTTAATTAACTCAATAAAGGTAAACAGGGGGTAATGGTGTATGAATTGTAAAATAGCAGTTATAAAAGGTGATGGTGTTGGGCCAGAAATTATAGAAGAAGGTATAAAGGTTTTAAATAAAATATGTTATAAATTTAATCATAAATTTGATTGTGAATATGTATTGGCTGGAGGATGTGCAATTGATGAAACTGGAGAACCTCTACCTAATAAAACTGTTGAAATATGTCGAGAAAACGAAGCAGTATTACTTGGAGCTGTTGGAGGTCCTAAATGGGATAAATGTAAAGGAGATACAAGACCAGAAGCAGGTCTTTTAAAATTAAGAGAATCCTTAGGTTTATTTGCAAATTTGAGACCAGCAACTATATATGAAAGTATAAAAGAATCTTCACCACTTAGAGCAGATATAGTAGAAAAAGGAATTGATTTTGTTGTTGTGAGGGAGTTAACAGGGGGCATTTATTTTGGAGAGCGTGGAAGAAAGATTGTTGATGGTATAGAAGAGGCTTATGATGTAGAGGTATACAATGAAAATGAAATAAGAAGAATTGGAAGAAGGGCTTTTGAAATCGCTAGAAATAGAAAGAAGAAACTTGTCAGTGTAGATAAAGCAAATGTGCTTGAAAGTTCAAGACTTTGGAGAGGTATTATGGAGAACTTAGCTAAAGAATTTGATGATGTAGAACTATCACATATGTATGTTGATAATGCCGCTATGCAAGTTGTAAGAGACCCTAGTCAATTTGATGTAATAGTGACTAATAACATGTTTGGAGACATAATATCTGATGAAGCATCCATGGTTACAGGTTCTATAGGTATGTTACCATCTGCATCACTTCGAGAGGATAGTTTTGGAATGTATGAGCCAATACATGGGAGTGCTCCTGATATAGCTGGAAAAGATATTGTAAATCCAATTGCTACTATTTTATCTGTGGCAATGATGTTAAGACATAGCTTTAATCTAAAAGATGAAGCTAAATGCATTGAAGATGCAGTACAAAATGTACTTAGAAAAGGATATAGAACTAGTGATATATATAATAATATAGGAACTGTTGTTGGTACAAAGAAAATGGGAGAATTAATAGTAAATGAAATTTAGAATTATAGTTTAATTTATATAATACAATTTGGTCGTATAATTAGGGGAATTAGAAAAAAATTATTGTGATATAGTTTATCTTTAGGGTACAAGATATATTTTATTCTTAGAGCGCAATGTGATTTTAGGTAGTTTTAATTACATAAAATCACATTGTGCTTTTTTAGAAAATAATATTTTTGATTAAGATTTTAATGCTGAAATAGCCTATTTTTGCTTATTAGAAATTTGCAGGGATTTAATTAATATTATATAATATATTTTAGTATTATGAATATTACGTGACTATCAATATTAGTTAGGAGATGGAGTTTTTGGGAAAATATAAGGTTTTAAAAAAGCAAAATAGTAGTAAATCTTGTTTAGTTTGTGGAACACAAAATGAATTGGGATTAAAAGCAGATTTTTATGAACTTGAAAATGGAGAACTTGTATCAATTTGTAATACAAAAGATTGGCATCAGAGTTATCCAGGGAGAGTTCATGGAGGTATGTCTGCTGCAATCTTAGATGAGACTATTGGAAGAGCTGTAAGTATAAATGATGACCAAATATGGGGTGTGACAGTATCTTTGGAATTAAAATATAAAAAACCAGTACCAACAGATGCTACTATAAGAGTAGTTGGAAGGATAACTAAAGAAAATAGAAAATTATTTGAAGGTACAGGGGAAATAATTTTGCCGAATGGAGAGATAGCAGTAACAGCAACTGGAAAATATATGAAGATGCCTATTGGTCAAATAGCAGAAGGTGATTTTTCTGATGAAGAATGGTTTTTTGCTGAATCAGAAGAAAAAGTTGAATATATTGAACTTTAAGTAATTACATATTTGCTATATCAAATGATATGTCAAAAAATATGAAGTTAAAAAACATAAGATAAAAATAACTTAGCTATACTTAAAAAAAATTCTTATAATAGCATTAAATTTATATGCTAAAAAAAATAATTTATATATTTAAAAAGTGTCTTTTTTTTATGAGAAAAAAACAGAAAATTCAAACTAATGATAAGGCATAAAATGGATGATTTCACAAAATATAGAAAATAAATTATATATAAAAAATAATTTTTATGTTGACATACTTAATTTAGCTTGATATTATAGATATTAAAAATAAGGACAGTAAACACACTATCCATATTACAAACTAAAAAAGGAGGGAATTATAATGAGTAAGAAATTATTTATTCCTGGTCCTATTGATGTTAGAGCAGAAGTCTTGGAAAAGATGGCTACACCAATGATAGGACATAGAGGAAAAGATGCATCTATACTTCAAAAAAGTATAAGTGAAAAAATGCAAAAATTATTCTATACCAACAACACGATACTTTTATCCACGTCGTCCGGAACCGGTTTAATGGAAGGCTCCATTCGTTCCTGTACATCCAAAAAGGCAGCAGTATTTTCCTGTGGATCCTTTGGTGATAGATGGTACAAAATGGCAGTGGCTAATAATGTCCCAGCGGATATATTTAAAGTTGAATTAGGAGAGGCAACAACACCAGAAATGGTTGATAAGGTGCTTTCTACCGGAGAATATGATTTAATAACCGTAACTCACAATGAAACTTCAACTGGAATAAGAAATCCAATAGAAGAAATTGGAGAAGTTGTTAAAAAATATAAAGATGTGGTCTACTGTGTAGACACTGTAAGTTCAGCCGGTGGAATAAAAGTCGAGGTTGATAAGATTGGAATAGATATTTGTATAACATCATTACAAAAAGCACTGGGATTACCACCAGGAATGTCTATTTGCACATTTTCTCAAAAAGCAATCGATAGAGCTAAGCAAGTACCTTTTAGAGGAGTTTATTTTGATTTGTTAGAAATGTATGAATACTTAATCAAGAAAAACTACCAATACCCTTCAACACCATCTCTTTCTCACATGTTCGCTTTAGATTTCCAATTAGATAATATATTAGATGAAGGCCTAGATAACAGATTCAAACGACATGAAGACATGGCAAACTTAGTTAGAGTCTGGGCTAAAAAACACTTCCAAATTTTTACCAATGAAAATCACTTATCCAATACACTTACTGTTATAGAAAATACTCAAGGTATTAGTGTATCAAATTTAAATTCAAAACTACAAGAACGAGGATTCCAAATAGCAAATGGCTATGGCAATTTAAAAGAAAAAACTTTTAGAATTTCACATATGGGTGACTATACTGTCGAAGAGGTACAAGAATTATTAAATAATATTGATGATATATTAGGTTTTAATAAGTAATATTGCAAAATTATGTGTATTTTAAGTTAAATTTAAAATATATAAAATAAAATGTGTTTTATGAAAATTACATATTAAATTTTTAACAAACATTAATAAAATTTGGTATGACTTTAATAAAAAATATTTTGAAAATTATATAAATAGAAAGTGTAATTAAATAAAGTTTTTTAGTGATGAAAATACTTTAAAAAATAAAAATTGGAAAAGTTAAGTGAATATAATTGGAGGAGTTTGTTATGTATAATATATTAATTACTGATGGAATAGAGAAAGATGCAGCGAGAAAATTGAGAGAGTTAGATTTTAATGTGATGGAAGAGTTTTATGAAAAAGATGTTTTAGGGGATAAACTTAAAGATGTTGATGTACTTGTAGTACGTTCAGCTACTAAGGTTACTAAGGATGTAATAGACAAAGCATTAGAAGGTAAAAAGTTAAAATTGATAGTAAGAGGTGGGGTAGGACTAGACAATATAGATGTTAAATATGCAGAAGCTAATGGCATAAAAGTCATGAATACTCCAAATGCAAGTAGTATATCTGTTGCAGAACTTACAATAGGTCAATTATTTGTACTTGCAAGATTCATAAATACTGCAAATGTAACTATGAGAGATGGAAAATGGGAAAAGAAAAAATACAAAGGTACAGAAATTAATGGAAAAACATTAGGACTTATAGGTTTTGGAAGAATTGCAAAAGAAGTTGCAAAGAGGGCAGAACTATTAGGAATGAATGTTATATATACTGATATAATGGGTGAAGCACAAGGCTTTAATAAATATAGATTCTGTGATATGGAAGAAGTTTTACAAAAAGCAGATTTCTTATCTTTACACATACCTTTTGATAAGAATAAGGGGGCAGTAATAACTGAAAAAGAAATAAATAAGATGAAAAATGGAGCTTATTTAATAAACTGTGCAAGAGGCGGTTTGGTAGACGAAAAAGATTTACTAAAAGCATTAGATGAGGGTAAATTATCAGCAGCAGCAATAGATGTTTATGAGCAAGAACCTACATTAAATCTAGATTTAGTAAATCACCCAAGAGTTTCTCCTACACCTCATATTGGTGCATCTACAGTAGAGGCTCAAGAAAGAATTGGAGAAGAAATTGTAAATGTGATTCAAGACTACTTTCTTGATTTCAACAATCTAATAGGGGTAGCATTATAAAATATTTTATACAATTAGGAGGAATTTAGTAATGGCAACGATTAAACCATTTAAGGCGATTAGACCAAATAAATATATAGTAGATAAAGTAGCAGCACTTCCTTATGATGTTATGAATAGTGAAGAAGCTAGAGAAATTGCAAAAGGGAATCCATATTCATTTTTGCATATAGATAAATCAGAAATTGATTTAGATGAAAATATAAATTTATATGATGAAAAAGTTTATTTAAAAGCGCGAGAAAATTTGGATGAATTTCGACAACAAGAAATTCTAGTAAAAGAGGAAAAAGATTGTATATATATATACAAACAAGTCATGGATGGTAGAGCTCAAGTTGGTATAGTGGCATGTATTTCAGTTGATGAAAGTTTAGATGGAACAATAAAAAAACATGAGTACACTAGACCAGAAAAGGAAGTTGATAGAACTAATCATATAAAATACTGTGATGCTAATACGGGAACTATACTTGTAACTTACAAACATCAAAGATTAATAGATGATATAATAAATGATTTTATGGATAATCAGGAACCTTTATATGATTTTATAACAGATGACAAGATAGAGCATACAGTGTGGAAGATTGATAATGATGATATAATATGTAATTTAGTAAATGAATTTGGAAAATTAGATTATTTATATATTGCAGATGGTCATCACAGAACAGCTTCAGCAGAAAATGTAGCTAAAGAAATGAGAGCTAAAAATCCAAACTATACTGGAAAAGAAGAATTTAATTATTTTATAGCAATGATTGCACCAGATGAAAATCTGATGGTTTTAGATTATAATAGAGTTATCAAAGACTTAAATGGTTTAAATGAAGAAGAATTTATAAATAAAATAAAAGAAAATTTTGATATAGAACAAATGGAAGGTAAAGAAAAATATAAACCTGACAAAAAAGGAACTTTCGGAATGTATCTAGGTGATAAATGGTACAAAATGAAGGCAAATAAGAATTTATTAGACATAGAAGACCCAGTTGACTCATTAGATATTTCTATACTACAAAATTATGTGATTGATGCTATTTTAGGAATCGAAAACCCTAGGGTAGATAAGAGAATCGATTTTATTGGTGGAATTAGAGGTATTGAGGAATTAGAAAGAAGAGTTAATAAGGATATGAAGGTGGCATTTGCAATGTATCCTACTAGTATTGAAGATTTAATAAGAGTAGCAGATGCAGGCAAGATAATGCCAGCTAAGTCAACATGGTTTGAACCTAAAGTAAGATGTGGACTATTCTTACACGAAATAAATGAATAATTAATAAAATCAAAGGCTAAAAAGTAAACTTTATTACTTTTTAGCCTTTAATTTTTAATTAAAAATAATAGTATATTAATTGTAAATTATAAGAGATAACTTTTCTAAAATTTGTATATGGAAAAAAGTTACATTTGGCAGTAATACAGCGATATTGTGTGTTATAATTTAGATTGGAAATTTGTATAGATGATATTTATAATAAATTTTGAAAGCTATTTATTATTATAGACTATATTGTTATATGAGCAAAAGTGGAAAAATAAAAGGATATTAAAGTGACATGCTAGAATTATTATTCGGAAACTAAGTTTCAAGTATGAGTACAAAGTTTATAATTTTTTTAATAGTATTGAAGTTTCAGAAAATATTAAATTGATTTAGGAATGAATTGATTATATAAAAAGTATAGTGATTAATTAGAAAAAGAATGAATAATAATATACCATGTTATTAGCCATTATTAAAATCAAAAGAAAGCAAAGTTATATTTTTTTAATATTCATTAAAATCAAAGTGTTAAAAAGGAGGATGTATTGAGTCTAATTTTATTTTTAAATTAAATGTGGGACAATGTTAAATTGTTTGATGTATTTATAAGCATGAAAAGAACTATAAGAAATTATAAAGAGTTTATTAATATAAGTATTATAAAGGAGAATAATTTTTATATATCAATTAATATATAATTAAAAGAAGTATAAAATAAAAATTTTATAGATAAATTTAAATATATGTTGTTTGATTCTAATATAGGAAGAAATAAAATATGTATTAAAGTAGGAGGATATAATATAAACATATAATATATTATATATAATGAGGATGTGAGTATGGTGAACAGGCTAAAGCCAAAAATTTTAGGTATTAGTATCTTGTTTATTATTATAATTATTTTAACCTGTGGGGCTATTTTTAAGTTTAAGTTTAAATTGGATAATAAGTTGAAAGAGACCACACATACATATTTGTCAGAATTTACGGAGCATAACATAATTAATCTTAAGACAAAACTTAGTGGTCAATTTGACATGCTTGAATCTATTGCTAGTTTTACAGAAAATTTAGATAATATAAATAATGAGATGATGATTAATTTAATGGATTCTGGAGTAAAGCGGAGTTCTTTAATTAGAATGTCTGTTTCTACACTGGATGGAAAAAGTTATTCTAATGATGGAATTATTAGTAATTTAAAAGATAGAGATTATTTTAAAAAAGCTAAAAATGGCGAAAAAAATATATCAGAATCTTTAAAATCTATTATTGATAAGAAAGAAATAATAGTTTTAGCTACTCCTATCTATAAAGATGGGAAAGTAGCAGGTGTTTTAAGTGGAACTTATGATTCAACCAAATTAAATGAATTTCTAGGGTTATCTGCATTTGATAAAAAAGCACACGTTTATATTGCAAAAAAAAATGGAGATGTAATTGCTCAAAATACAAACGAAAATAGTAAAATGTTATCATGTGTATTTAAACTTTTTAATAATGATAATTGTGAGGAAGTAAATTGTTTAAAAGCTATAAAAGAAAATATGAAAAATGATAATTCTGGATATTCTAACTATAATTTAGATAATAAGAAATTTATGTTGAATTATCAGCCACTTGGAATTAATGATTGGTATATGTTTTCTGTTGTACCAAATGAAGTAGTATCTATTCAGTCAGACAATATTTCATATGATGTATATATA
>NZ_JAGWCS010000075.1:0-19338 GCF_020657705.1 Clostridioides sp. ZZV15-6598
AGCTGTATATTATTAAAATATTCTCATTTAATTTATAATTATCTAATTATATCCATTGATTTTTTTTAATATACATTTATTAATATACATTTGATAGTAAAAATTCCATTACATAATAATTTAAATTATACAAAGACGATTTTAAATTTTCAAATTACAAAGGAGGATTTATTTTGATTACTTTAACTTTTAATACTGTACAAACTTTAACCTTATCTATGTTATTCTTTTTAATTGGTAATCTGTTAAAAAATAAGATTAAATTTTTAAATAACTTCTGTATACCTGCACCAGTAATAGGAGGTCTACTATTTTGTTTTTTAAATTTATTTCTTAAGTATTTTCATATGGCAGACATATCTGTAAGTGGAAACTTAATGCCAAATTTCATAACTTTCTTTTTTACAACTATTGGACTTGAAATAAGCATAAATCTTATAAAAAAAGGTGGTAGTGTATTATTTAGATATTGGATTTTATGCGGAATACTAGCATTTTGTCAAAACATTATAGCTATATCAATATCAAAGATTATAAAACTTGAACCACTTTTAGGACTTATGTGTGGTAATGTATCTATGGAAGGTGGTCATGGTTATTCAGCTGCATTTGGACTTACAATAGAAAGTCTTGGTGTAAATGGTGCAGTTGGCGTTGGTTTATCTGCTGCAACAATAGGTCTTATTATAGGTGGGATATTAGGATGTCCTGTTGCTAAGTTTCTGATAGAAAAATATAAATTGCAACCTTTAACAAAAGCGGATTTATCGAGTTTTAGATATAAAAAAGATTCAATGAGATTAAAAAACAAATTTTTTAGAAACAAAAATAGAATAAGCAAAAATAGAGTAATCAAAAACGGATTTTCTCAAACTATAACTCCTACTATATTTTTAGAGCAAGTTCTTCTTATATTTATTTGTATAAATACAGGAGAAATTATAAGTAGAATATTTTATATGACATGTAACATTCTTTTACCTTCTGTTGTGACTTGTATGTTTTCAGCAGTTATTTTTAGAAACTTAAATGACAAAATAAATATACTAGAGTTAAACTTTAAACTTATAGAATTTCTAAAAGAACTTTCATTAGGAATTTTTCTAACATTATCGCTTATGAATATAGATTTATTTGAATTATCAACACTATTGCCTCCAATTCTCCTAATAGTAGCTTTCCAAGTAATCTTTATAATTTTATTTTCAATATTTATTTGTTTTAGGATACTTGGAAAAGATTTTGATTCTGCCATCATAATAAGTGGTTTAATTGGACATGGAATAGGTGCTACTCCAAATGCTTTAGCCAATATGAGCTCTTTAACACAAAAGTATGGAGATTCTCCAAAAGCGTTTCTGGTTGTCCCCTTAGTAAGTGGTTTTTTACTAGATGCCATTAGTATCCCTTGTATACTATTTTTTATAAACATACTGAGTTAGTATGTTTATTTTTTGTTATATATTGACAATTTAGCTTTTTTAGTATATATTATAAATATAGAACTTGATAATGATTTTCATTAGGAGGTGTTAATAATGACTGTTTACAACTTAAAACTTGGGCAAAAGGGAGTTATAGATAATATAGCTGGAAATGAAAAACTTATGAAGAGACTTCTTGCTTTGGGATTAATAGATGGCACTGAAGTTGAAGTAAAAAAAATAGCCCCTCTTAATGATCCTATAGTAATTAGATTTAGAGGATTTGATTTAGCTATTAGAAAATCTGATGCAAAGAATATAAATTTAAAAAATAATTAATATAGAATAAAAATAAAAAAGAGATTTTAAAATCTCTTTTTTTATTTGCATTAGAACCATTTGTATTAAATCTATAAGTAACTTTAACAGTATTATATCTAGAGGCTGTTTTCCTAAGTGGAAACAGTTTTATTCTTTTTTGCATAGATAAATCGAACTACTGTGAAAGTTGCTCCCAACAGAACGATTGCTGCCAACGTGGCATACACCCAGTGAAGACCATACAGAAACACATCTGGACGTCCTTGTACATAATTAGTAACTGGATATCCGATTTTGGCACTCATGCGATTGTATAACATCGAAGTGCTAAGCGTAACGCCTATAGACATCCCCATGTACCTCATAAGACCAGCAAGGCTACCAGCAAGCCCCAACTCACTATTTAAAACACTGCCCATGACCAAAGAATTGTTGGGTGACTGGAAAAGTCCTGCTCCAAGCGCAATTACAAATAAAAAACATACAAGTATGCCGATAGGGGTAAACTTAGTCAAAAAAACAATCAGAAGCATACCTGTAGCATTGAAAAACAGGCCTAACATAGTTGGCAACTCGCAGCCAATACGGTCGGACAGGATACCACTAAGTGGACCCACAACTGCGATAACAACAGGAGTTACTGTTAACAGTATCCCCGCGAGCCCTGGACCGAAAGCTCGTGCGTCCTGCAAATAAAAGGGCAGGAGAATGTTGTGAGCACCAATCGCTATAAAAATAGTGAGCATGGTAATCAGATTGATTATGAACATTTTATTACGGAAAATCCTCAAAGGGATAAGAGGATCCTCGGTACAACGCTCCACAATGAAAAATAGAGTAAGCAACAAAACGCCCACCCCCAGCATGAGCATCAGCGACCATGTTACACCGTTTTGCAACAATGTGATAGGAATGAAAATCAACACGATGGACATAGTCATCAGCAGTGCTCCCTTGATGTCCATCCTCCCTGAGTGCGCCAGCTTTCTGCGTGGCAGAGTCTTTAGCCCAACTATCAGTGAAACAAACCCAATAGGAATGTTGATGATAAAGATAAAAGGCCACGGTAGTATGCTCAGAATCAAGCCACCAATCGTTGGACCAGCCATACTGCCCAGCGCTACAAAAGTGGCTACAAATCCCAGCGCCTTGCCACGTTCCTCTGTAGGAAAGGACTCAGTGATAATCCCTTGATTGGTCGCCAACGCAGCCGCACCGCCCAGTCCCTGCAAAGCACGCATCATAATCAAGAATGGCAATGAATGGGTGATACTGCAAAGCAGCGAGCTTATGGTGAACAATAGCACACCAAACTGAAATATAGGTACTTTTCCCATTGTATCACCCAGTCGTCCGAAAATCAGAATAGTCGCACAAGTGACAATCAGATAGATGCTTGCCACCCATTCGACACTGCTCATAGTCACATTCATCTGCGACATCATAACTGGTAATGCAATATTGACAATACTGGTATCCAGTGTAGTCATGAAAGTCATGATTACAACGGTGAACAGAATTCCCCATTTGTGATTGATATGTTGTTTTTCTTCTGACATAGAAATCTCCATTCCGCCACTAACACTTGTGGCATAAAAAGTAATAAAAATGGCGTGCGTCTTCCACCACATTATGTAATAGTTTTAAGTGAGAAGTTATACTACAAAACACAGGAAAGTGAGCTTAAGCGCTTTGCTCAAACCAGTGTAATTCCTATCTTCCAAGCACAAATAAGTGGTACTTAAAGTCTGCACACTAAGAATTCCAGATAGGTATGCTAGCTTTATCTATGCTACTATGAAAATCAATAGTAACTTTTACATCCATACAATTATACTTTATAACATCCCCTAGCAGGAAGTGCTGACGATGGAACCATTTTCTGTTGTTCCATTGTCAGCACTTCCTGCTGTTCTATATTATCAGATTGTCCAACCCACTCCTAGATCCTTGATATCTACTTTACCACTGTATCGATAAGAATGCCGTATTCAATCAGCATACAGTATATATTTTTATGGAAGATATACATTTTTGTTTGGAGTCTCATAAGAGGTTTGGATTTTGGTAGCGCAAACACATGATAATTTTTTATGAACTGTAATTTCAAGCGTTCACAGTGTATCCGATCGTCTGGAATCATTTTCCTGCCTAATTACACAACTTTCGTTTCAGATATATCACTCCCTGTATTACACTTAAATTTAATACTACTACTTTAACTCCAAAGACTCAGTACAGGCGGTTAGTTATGCATTACCTGATAGGATTTCTTTCTACTGTATTGCTATCAGCTTACCAAGGCCTCATAGAATTACTTTTGCTCACCATAGGAAATCATCTTCGCTCATTTTCCATTTCTCACTAATATTTTTATTATATCACAGTTCATGTTAATTTTCCGCATAGCAAATATAAATATATTCACACAATAATCTATCTAAGAGTGTCGAGTAACATTTTTGATGTTTATTCCAAAAAAATAAGCACCCTTTTTTATAGGGGTACTAGTGTATATGAATGTTCTTATTTAATACAATTATAACATGCCTTATGTTTTAGTATGATAATTTTCGTTCGTTTTATTGTTATAGGTTATTCTATCGTTTTATGTGCTTTGTTAATATTTATAATATTTTAGATACTCTTTATACTTGTTATACTGCTATACTTTTATTAGGAAAATTAATCTAATTATAAGTTGATGATTATATTATAATAGTTAACGATTAAAATAAAAAAGAAGGTAACAACTAATTCTAGTTGCTACCTTCTAATCTATCTATTAATAAAATCTAATGCCTTATAAATAGTCTCAAACCTATCATTTTTCTTTATCATAGTATAATTTTCTTTAGTTAAAAAAATAATTTAAGAGATATAGAATGCATGATTCAAGACATATAAACGCAAGTTTACTTTTATTAAGAGACACTAACATGAAAGTTGTTTCAGAAAGATTATGTTATAAAGATATACAAATAACTATGAATAGATACTCTCATGTGCTTGAAGAAATGGATAAAAAAGCATCTGATAATTTAAGTAAAATATTATTCAAAGAAACAAAACTGACTGTCAGCTAATTGTCAGTTAAACTTAAAAAAATAGGTTTTGTCAGTTCAATGTCAGTCAGTTTATAATAATTTATTTTAAACATCGCTAAAACTCCGTGTTTTAACACTTATTTATGTTTGTTTATACATATTTGTTATTCCTTAAGAGTATAAAATACTAATTAATATTTCAATAAGTTGATTTTCTATATAAACTATATAGGTCTATTAAATTTTACTTTTAAATTTTTATCATCTTGAACAAGGCTATAAGTATTGTCCCATTGTTCTTCTCCATTGCTTTTTTCAAAAACATCATATGGTGTTTTTGCATTTTTATTATTAGAATTTTCTTCTTTTCTATCTAATGTACTATTTGTCACTTCAGAAACAGTATTTTGTTCTCCATCTGTCTCTTGTGCTTTTTCTCCTTTTAACTCTTGAATTTTACTTTCAATATCTTTTATTTCTTTTTTTAAATCCGCTATTTTTGACTTAGCCATTTCACCATCAATACTTTTATTGTTTTTAACTTTCTCCAATTCTTCTTGTAATACTTTTTTTTGCTGTTCTAAACTTTGTATTTCACTTTGGTTATTACTTGAACTATCTATATTAGATGTCCTTGGTGTTTGACCGCTCATACTTCCAATTTTCATTTTAGTAACCCCCTATCCATATATGTTAATTTTTTCATTTATATATACTCTTATTTACATATATAATATTGGTTACATACTCTATTTTCAAGTTAATTGTTCTGAAATGTCAGTATAGTGTAATGAAATAATTAGTAATATATTTATTTGAAAATAATCTGATGTATTCTCTATACTTATAGCCCCTTGGTATTTCTTAGCAACCTCTTTTATATTTGAAATTCCTATCCCTGAACCACTTGTGTAATTATTTGATGCATTATAACTATTCCTTATTTCTATCATAAAAAATCCACCATCTCGTTTTGTCGATATTTTTAAATATCTATTTTGCTTGTCTACAAGTTTACAAGCTTTAATTGCATTGTCAATAGCATTAGCAAATACTATACAGAAGTCAAAATCATTTATATTACTATCACTTGGTATAATTACGTCACAATCCACCTGTATTCCTAATTGTTTTGCTATACTTAATTTATTATTGAAAAGAGCATCAATTACAATATTTCCTGTATTACAAGAAAATGATAGGTCACTAGTTATTTTTTCAAGTTTGTTTAAATACTCTTGTGCTTTTAAAATTTCCCCTCTTTTTAGCAATCCATTTACAATGGCTAGATGATTGTTGAAATCAT
Source organism: Clostridioides sp. ZZV15-6598 (assembly GCF_020657705.1). Taxonomy (NCBI): domain Bacteria; kingdom Bacillati; phylum Bacillota; class Clostridia; order Peptostreptococcales; family Peptostreptococcaceae; genus Clostridioides; species Clostridioides sp. ZZV15-6598. The sequence goes on from NZ_JAGWCS010000075.1 coordinate 6,099, forward strand.
GCTTAAAAGACATTGTTTGTGACAATCGAGATTTTGCTTCCTCAATGTAATTTTTCTGAGAATGAATTTGTTGATTTAAAATTGTCTTATTTTGTTCTTCTTTTAAATATTGCATCAATTTCTTAAACTCAGATAAAGAGAAAAAAACACATATAATTCCAATTGAAGAAAAAATGAAAGCTTGAACTTCTTTAGTAAGAGATGTATTTATTAATAATTTTGCAGTTTGAAGTTTTGTATCGATATCCATGATTGAACTTGAATAGCCAGTATTCTCAAACGATTGCCAAAATAATATTATGAGTAACAATGGAGTTATCAAAATGATTGAATACCTATCAAATTTTACAGCTTTAATGTTAAACTTTTTAGCACTATACCAATATATAAATCCAGCTATTATAACCGTAATAAAAAATAAAATCTCCATATTTACAATAAATTTATGAATAGTTATATCTGTATTATTTATAGATAGTATGTAATTAAATGGAGCTATAAATCCATATGCTAACTGCTCAATTACATATACCAATAGAGATAGCACTATAGATAATACTATAGATTGTTTTATAACATACTTTGAAAATAAGAAAGTCAGTAAAAAAAATATAAGCTGTGAATAAAACAAGTTATATAAATTAAAATACGTATTTAGACTAATTGACAAAAATGATACTAGCAAGTATAAAATACAGTGCCATAATTTTGACTTAGTATTTGTAAAACTAATTAGAAAATAGTATTGTAATATAGCCATTAAACTCTTATCTATTACAAAAACGAATAAAATACTATACTCTAATAAATTATAAGAAGGCAAATTAACCATGTTATCTCCTCCTATTTTTCATACTTTCAAGCATAGCTTCAGAAAATTCTTGTTGGCGCAATCTGGAAACAGGTATCATATCTCCATTTTCCATAACTACATTACCATTTTCATAGCTATATACAGCTTGTAAATTAATTATATAACTACGATGACATCTAAAAAAATTTACTGGTAAACTTCTTTCTAGACTATCAATAGTTTCATAATAATCAATAATTTCTTTTTTTAAATGTATGTAAATCTTTCTTTTTATAACTTCACAATATAAAATATCTGCTATTTTTAATCTCCAATATGAGTGCCCTTTTTGTATTGTTATATAATCTTTTTCATTACTCTCCAACTTTATAATTATTCTATCCATTGTCTTAGCTAGTTTTTCATTAGATAATGGTTTTATCAAATAATTTATAGCATCTACTTCAAAAGCATCATATACAAATTCCTTTAAGACTGTCACAAAAACTATAAAACAATCATTATCACATGACCTTAATTTTTTAGCTGCTTGTATTCCATTAATACCTTCCATTTGTATATCTAAAAAGATAATATCAAATACTTCATGGTTATGTAATAGAGTCTCAGCTTTATCAAAAAGTTCTATATTATATAATAGATTGTTTCTATTCATATATAGCTCTATATTTTCTTTTAAATCATCTAGCATATACGATTCATCATCACAAATAGCAATTGAAATCAATACATAACACCTTCTTTCTTATATTATTTTATTATATAAAGTTAACTTCTTTCATTCAATTAATCTGTTCTAATATGCTGAATATATGTTCCAAAGTGAATAACTTTACTTTTCATAGTATATCTAATTTAAATTTATGTATCAATACTCTAAATTTAATTTTTCATTTTAGTAAATTTAATTTAAAAACACAAAAAGATATTTAATATTTTTAAATTACTTGAAATTGCTTAATAAAAAAAGATATCATAAAATAATTTTCAAAAACTATTTCATGACATCTATTTTAATTTCAGTGTTGTGTTATATTTTTATTATTCAAATACTGTTTGACCTTCTACATCTTCTTTTAATGCATTTAAGGCTTTTAAAACTATGTTCTTTCTAATTTTTTTACTTTCTTCTTCCCCTAGCTTTGGATTTCCAAGTGGGTATGGTATCCCTACTGCTGGAACAATTCTATTTGCTCCTATTGTAAGTGATATTGGTACTACAGTGCAAACATGGACAACTGCTATACCTGCTCTTTCAATTTCTTTTACCATCGTTGCTCCACAACGAGTACAAGTGCCTCATGTAGATGTTAAAATTACAGCTTCTACTTTATCTTCTACCAATTTTTTAGAAAATTCTTCTCCAAATCTCTTAGAATTACCTACACTTGTTCCAGTACCTGTAGTAGTTATAAAGTAATTTGCCAATTCTCCAATTACACCATCTTTTTCAAATTCTCTAACCACGTCTAATGGCACAACTAAGTTTGGATTTTCAAGTACATATGCTCTATCATAGCCACCATGTATAGTTGTAAAATCTTTATTTGACATAGAATTCATGCCTGTTAAATCATAAATACCATACTTAGTAGCACTTGAAGATTCGATTTTATCTGGATTATCAATTGGAACTATACCTCCAGAAGTTACTAATGCAAGTTTTATTTTAGATAAGTCTTTGATAGCCTCTACAGGTGTAACTCTATCAAATTCTGGCATTGGATACTCAGTCTCAAATTTTTCTCCATTCATTTTCTTAACCAACATTTCAATCGCTCTTTCAGAACCTCTAAATTCATGGAAGAAATTTTTTCTTATTCCCCTCATTATATATCCTTCTACTTCTGGGGGTCCTACTTCTTCACCCTTAACTAATTTAAGCCCTAGTCTTGACATCATTGGAACTACCTTTCTAAGACTAGCTGCTGAATTTCCTGTAGCTATTATGTGTAAATCTAGTTTAAACATATCTACACCTGGGTTTTCTTTATACATTCCTGTAACTACAGGAATATTTAGTTCTTCTTCAACTGCTTTACAAATAGTTCCACAGGCTACTCCATATCTTCCTGCATTAAATGCTGGCCCTGCAATAAATAAATCAGGTTTTTCTTCTTTTATCATTTTTAAAAGTTCTCTAGTAGCATCTTCAATATTTTCTCCAAAATATGTGTCTCCACAAATTACAGTTGAAACTATCTCCGCTTCGTCTTTGAATTGACTTTGAAATGCCATTCCAGGCCCTACTACTCCCTCTCTTTTTTCTGGTGGAATATCTGCTCTTTCTTCTCCTCCTATACCAGCAAAGAAATTATTTATATAGTGAACAACTCTGATTTTACTCATATCTTAATCCTCCAAATCACTTTATAGTTATTACATCAATTAAATTAATATTGGTATTAACAATAACCTACACTCAAATATTTATTTAATAATATCTTGCTGTCAAATGATTGTAACCATTTGCTATAGTTGATGCTATTATAATCTGTAATTCTGCATCCATACTTCCATCATCATTTAAGCATCCTTTATATCCACCAATCATCATTTCTACATAATCCAAAGTTCCTATAACTTTTTCCATAGCAGGAAAATGAACTACTAAGTTTCCCTGACCACAAGAAACAAGTGCATCTGCCTCTTTAGTAGCATCTGCTATAGATTGACTCTTTCCATCTTTTCCAGGAAACTCATCAGTTATTAAAACCACACTTGCTCCAACTTCACTACATTTTCTACAATTCATCATAAGGTCAGTGTCTGGATTTCCGTATCCTTCTTCTGTTACTAATACTCCATCAACACCTAAAAATTCTACTAACTTTGCAACCATATCAGAACTTCTTTCTTTGTCAACTAAAAATACGTTTTCATTAGTTAAAATTACACCTATAAAATTTAAGTCTTTTCCATGTCTTTTATACAAGTCATGTATAACTGGATTATTTAAATGGTGGAAAGTAGTCACTTTATCGCATGGTGCAACACAATTCCCAGATATTATGGCTCCATCCATTATTTCAGTTGGATACATAAATGTTGGGACTATTTGCTTAGCATCAACTCCATAATAATAAGTATCATGTAAAAGTCCCTGTGATTGCAACATATGGACATATGCTACTGTTGGTAGGTCTGGATATTCCTTCACTTGTTTTAATAGTGGTTTTGTTTCATATACGATTATTTCATCTGGTTCAATTTCCTTGCCTGCTTCTCCTATATATGCACCTATCTTTAATCCAGCTATTCTAGCTGCTTCTTCATAATCATGAGTTTCTATGCCCTCTTTTGCTTTTATAACAATACATACATTATTTGTTTTTGAAAAAGGTGTATATTTGGCAGTAGGACCACTCATATCAATTACACCTTCCTGAAATCCAACTATATTTCCACAAGTTATAACACAAGCTCCTGAAAGTACATTAGTTCTTCCACTTCCTACAGTCTTTACTTTGTTAATAATTCCAGGAAATATTTTGCTTTCATCTCCAATTTTAACCCTAGGTTCTATGACATCTTTAACTGGTGCTATTCTTATTGATTCGCCAGGTCTTGCAAGTTCAACATTCACACTTACAATTCTTTCATCTTCTAAAGCTATCTGCTCTATTTCTTTACTATTCACATATAATATGCCATCTTTTACTTCTGTTTTTTCGCCAAATTCAACATTCTTTATAAATATATTCCCTAGCTCTAGCTTCATATGAAAATCCCCCTTAATACATTTAATCGCAATTAAAAATATTTATTATTACGTTTATTTATATACAAAGCATTTTATATGCCAATTATTTAAAATATAGCTTTTTTATATTGATGCTATAGATATTTTCATTTTTTACTTATATAAACATTGAATTTACCTATAATCATTGTAAGTATTAAATTTTAAAATTATAATAAAAAAGATAAGTAGAATTTTTCTACTTATCTTTTATTAATTGTGAGAAATTTTTTGCTCAGTATATGAGAAGTTTTTTTCTCACTTAATATTGTACTCTGATATTTTATTAGTTAATTGTCTTCTGCTAATCTCCAATTTTTTTGCTGTATTTGAAATATTATTTCCACATAGAGATAGAACCTTTTCAATATATTCACACTCAAATTCTTTTCTTATTTCTCTTAGAGGTCTAATACTTATTTTATCATCTATGTTTATATTGTTTGATATTAAGTTCAAATTGTCTTTTGATAACTTACTTCCTTCACTTAAAACTACTAATCTATTAATTATATTTTTTAATTCTCTTATATTCCCTGGATAATCGTAATTTATTAAAAAATCAACTACTTCTTTATCAATTGAGGATATTTTTTTATCATGTTCAATCTGATATTTATTTAAGAAAAAGTCTATAAGTGTATTTAAATCCTCTCTTCTATTTCTTAAAGGTGGTATAGTTATTGTTATTGTACTTATTCTATAAAAAAAATCTTCTCTTATATTGCCATTTAATATTTCTATTTTGGGTTCTTTATTCATTGCACAAATTAATCTAAAGTCAACCTTAATAGACTTATTACTTCCTATTCTCTCTATAGATTTCTCTTCAAGTGTCCTTAACAATTTTACTTGCACATTTAAAGGTATATCTCCTATTTCATCTAAAAATAAAGTACCCTTATTTGAAAGTTCAAATCTACCTTTTCTATTATCTACTGCTCCAGTAAAAGAACCTTTTTCATGTCCAAATAGCTCAGACTCTAATAAATTTTCGGAAAAAGAACAACAATTTACAGGTACAAATATTTCATCTCTTCTTGGGCTTAGACTATGTATATATCTAGCTAAAACATCTTTTCCTACTCCAGATTCTCCAAGAATTAGTATATTTACATCTTTACAAGCAGCTTTTTCTGCAATTTTTATTATATTATTAAAATCCTTATTTTTAGATTCTAAAGTAAAGTCCAAATTATTTTTTTGTGTACAAACTACTTCTTTTTCTATTTTTACTTTTTCAATTTCTTCTAATAGAGTTTCAATAGGATTGCTTTTTATAAAATAAGATAAAGCTCCTCTTTTCATGGCTTCAACTGCGTTTTCAATACTTCCATATCCAGTAACTAATATAACTTCTATATTTTTATTAATGGATTTAATTTTATCTAAAAGTTGTACTCCATCCATGTTTTTCATCATAACATCAGATAAAATCAAATCATAATTTTTATTTTTCTTAATAATACTTATAGCTTCTTCTCCACTTAGTGCTATATCTACCACATATCCATTCTTCTGCAAAATTTTTTTCATTATTGTTCCATACTCTAGCTCATCATCAACCACTAGTATTTTCATTATATAGTCACCTCTTTATTTAGTGGAATTTTTATATAAAAACAAGTACCTACTCCCAATTGACTTTTGACACTTATATCTCCATTATTCTTTTTAATCTCATTATATGTAATGTACAAACCTAGTCCAGTTCCTTCACCAATTGTCTTTGTAGTATAAAAAGGATTAAATATATCCTTTAAAACATTTTCTTTTATACCATCACCATTGTCTTTAAAATCTATAAATAAACAACACTCTTTCACATAGCAATTTATAATAATTTTACCGTCTTTATGTACTGCATCTACTGAATTAGATATTAAATTTATAAATACGTGTTTCAAAGACTCTCCATTTATGTAACATACTAAATCTTTACTACAGTTTATCTTTATTTCAACATTTTTTAACTGTAAAACTTTATACTGAAGTTTTACTATATTTTCAATAAAATTTCTTATGTTTATATTTTCTAAACTATCGTCTGATATTCTTGCAAAATTTAATAAATTCGTTATTATATTACTCGCTCTATCTACATTACTTTCTATTGATTTTACACAATCGCTTACCTCTTCTATAGTAACATTATCTTTTAAAAGATAACAATTATTTCTTATTATTCCTAGAGGGTTTCTTATTTCATGTGCTACTCCAGAAGCTAACTGCCCTATAGATATCATTTTATTATCTCTAAGTAGCTTTGCTTCTATTATTTTATCATTAGTTATGTCTTTAATCAGAACTACTATATATTCAATATTATTTTTTTTATACTCTACAGGAAATGTACTTATTTTCAAAATCTTATTACTAAGTTCTATTTCACTTGCTTTATGTGTATTTTCAGAAAATGTACTCTCAATATTATTTTTTATTATGTCAATCAGTTCTTCTTTTTTATATTGTATCTCATTGATAAAATCATAAAATACTTTATTTGATTCAACTATATTATAATTCTCATCTATAAGCATTATTATGTCTGTGATACTATTAAATGTAGCCTCTAAAGCCTTTTTATTTTCTATTACTTCTTCTGTTTTCCTTTTTATTTCTATTTTTAATAAGTATGTATAACTATAAAAAATATAAATAGATATCAAAATTATGCCTATAAAAATATAAATGCTTGGTATGACTCCTCTATCATATAATACATCATCAACTTCATTATATATAGAATACCATTTTTTATTTAAATCTCTATATACACCATTTTTCTGAAGTTTAAAAATTCCCTTATTTAAAATACCAACTAATTCTTCATATTGTTTAGGAACAGCGAGAACTGCCTTTTTGGTATAAATAGGAGTATTTAAAATACTGTATTTCTCTGAGAGTTCATAGTTTATTACATAATATTGTAATACTGGTTCATCACCAACAACTGCATCTACTTTGCCTGATATTAAATAATTGACTCCAGTCTTTATATCTGGAGTCAACACAATATCTATATTATCAACTCTTTGTTTTAAAAAGTTTATAGAATAGTCACCCTCTGGTATTGCTATTGTTTTTCCCTTTAAATCTCTATAACTATTTATATCCTGTGATTTTTTATCTTTTAATATATTTGCACTTAACGTATAAATTGGGTCAGTAAATACAAACTTATTTGCTCTTTCTTTTGACGGAATTAAATCAAAAAACCTTATACTATCATCCACTGAATTTATAAAGGATTCTTTCCACCATGTATTTGGCTTAAAATAAAAATCTCTACCTATTTGGATTGATAGGGAATTAATTAAATCAACAACAATTCCTTTGTACTGACCATCTTCTTGACCTTTATATCTAAGAGGAGGAGAGCTCTGGTCAGAACTATAAACTAAATTTTTATGTTTTTTTAGCCATTGTTTTTCCTCTTCTGTAAATGGAAGTGATTTCTTAACATATTCAAATATATTTAAATTATACTCCATGCCTACATACATATTGGTGAGTGAAACTACAACTAAAAATGAATAAATAATCCCTATAATTACTATCTTTTTTTTATTCACCTTAAAACTCCAATCTTTCTTTTTTATATAAATTCAATATTTAATAACAAAATCCTACTTTTTTCATTAAATATTTATATTTACTATAAGATTAATTGTATAGATGTTGAAACTATAGTCATTACTATCCCTATTAGTGCTTCATACGGAATCAATTTAAATCTTTCACCTATATCCATATTTATACTACCTGCACTAGTATGAAATAATGAACCATGTGGTAATTGTTCAAATACACTAGAACCTGCATTAACAATTGATGCCCCTGAAATTGGTGATAATCCACCACTTAATATAGCATCAGAAAAAGTTGAGGATGCTATAGTAGCTCCAGCTGTTGAGGATGCTGTTGCCAGTGACATAAGTATACCTGAAATTGGTGCTAATAAAAATTGTGGCATATTTAAATATTGTAGTATGCCTATTGTACTCTGTTGTAATTCAGACATTTGTATTATCCCTGCGATAGTCCCTGTTCCAAGTAATAATATGCATACACCTTGCATCTTAGATAATCCAAAAGATAAATACTCTCTTGTATTCTTCAAATTTCCTGTAGCGATTAAGGTTACTATTCCTCCTATAGGAAGTGCAACCATAGGGTCTATTACTATAGGCGATATATTTCCTAAAAGCAATAAAAATATAGCTACAATTGGGCCACATAATGACTTAAACAAATTTGGTAAGTCCTCTCTTTGCTCCAAGAGTTCATATGATTCTACCTTGTTTCCTTTATTTGTTAATGCACTTGCCAAAACAACTGTAATTACAATACCAACAATCGCTGGAATTACGTTTGCTATCATAACACTAGATAGATTTACAGAAAAATTTCCTGCTACTGCAATAGTATTTGGATTTGGTGATATTATATTACCTGCTTTGCCTCCACCTAACATAGCTAAAAGTATTGCTAATTTAGAATAGTTTAATTTTCTTCCTATGTATAAACCTATTGGTGCTACAGTTATTACAGATACATCCAAATTTACACCTACACCTGCAAGTACCATTGTTGAAGCAGCTATAGAAAGTAAGGCTCTCTTTTCTCCTAATATCTTTACGATTTGTTCTGATATTTTATCAACTGCTCCTGTTTTTATTAGGCTTCCAGCCAATACACCTGATGCTAAAGCTCTAAGAATTGATGGTGAGATATTCATAGCTCCAGTTACCATAAAATCTACAGTTTGTGTTATACTTGCTCCTCCGATTATTCCTCCAATAAATGCCCCTAACATTAAACTATACACAGCTTGAAATTTCTTTATAATTAAAATAATTGCTACTAATAAGCCAAATATAGCTCCAAAAGTTGTTATTTGCACAATATCCCCTCCTATCTTAAAGTAAGTTAATTATTTTTTACTTAATTTAATTTTATTTAAATATATTTTAAGTATTCTGTATCCACTTGTCAATTATATTTTAATTTATTCAATTAGATTTAACATTATTTATTCAAAATTATATCTTATATGTTATAATGATTTCATACTATATAATCTTTTTATTTAGATTATTTTAAAGTAATATTTTTAAAACGAAAAAGAGAGGATATTTATATGAATGATTTAAATTTAGGAGAAAAAATAGCTGAAGTTCGAAAAAAACAAAATCTAAGTATTCGAGATTTAGCAAAACTAGCAGATGTTACACCATCATTATTGAGCCAAATAGAACGAGGTCTTGCTAATCCATCTGTAAATTCATTAAAATCTATAGCCTCTTCTCTAAATGTTCCTCTATTTACATTTTTTGTATCTGAAGTAGATAAAAAAAGTTTAATAGTGAGACACGATAGTAGAAAGAAAGTTATTTTACCTGGAAGTAATGATGTTGTATATGAAGTTTTAATTCCAGATTCTAGTGGTAATTTAGAATTTGCTATTATGGATTTGGCTCCAAATACATCTTCTTGTGTCGATAGAATTACTCATAATGGAGATGAAATTGCATACATTTTAGAGGGAGAAGTTAAACTTTTTATGGATGATGATGAATTTACTTTATTTAAAGGTGATAGTGTTAAGGTTCCTTTAGGTACAAAGCATAAATGGCAAAATGATTCTAATCGTGAAAGCAAAGTAGTTTTTGCAGTTATACTATAAAGGGTAGACTTTATGAAGAGATATAAATTTATATTTTTTGATGCTGATGATACTTTATTTGATTTTAAAAAGAGTGAATCTTATGCTTTTAAGAAACTTTTATCTAAATTTAGATTAGATTTTGACTTTGAAAAATGTATAAAAATATATAGAAATATAAGTGATAAACTTTGGCTTGACCTTGAAAAAAACACTATAACTTTAGATGAACTTAAACTACTTAGATTTGAAATTTTTACAAAGGAAATGAAATTGAATGTTGACCCTATAATTCTCAGTAAAATGTACTTAAATTTTTTGGGAGAATGTACTTTTTTAATGCCAGGCACAATTGATGTATTATCATATCTTAAAGATAAGTACAAAATTATCATAATAACGAATGGAATTTCTAAAGTCCAAAATAATAGACTTGAAAATTCAGAAATAAAAGAATATATTGATGGAATGATTGTATCGGAAGAAGTAAAATTATCAAAACCAAATCCTGAAATATTTAAATATGCATTTAAAAAGTTTAACTGTTATGATAAAACTTCTGCTTTGATGATTGGTGATAGTTTAACTTCAGATATATTAGGAGGAATAAATTCAGGAATAGATACTTGTTGGCTAAACTCCAATAACAGCATAAATCATACTAGTTCTATACCAAATTATGAAATAAATAGTCTCATTGCATTAAAAAATTTATTATAACCTGTAAGTATGAGCATATCAGGTAGAATCTTACTATTTTGCAATAATTTTTTTAGCTAACATATCTTTAAGCTAAAAAAATTATTGCAACTTACCAATATCAACTTTAATCTTGTAAAAATTTCTAAAAACACTTTCTAATACATTTACTACATCTTGATTCAGTATTTTCTTTTTCTCCCATTAATATAAGCATTGCAACACTTTTTATAGGGGATAATTGATGATAAGCACTGATTTCTATTTCCAAATTATTGTACTTATTTTTTATATACTCATAAATATCTTTTTGGTTTTCAACTTTAAAATCTTTATCTCCTGGATATATCTCGTATGATATATTGAGATTACTATAAGTTTCCTTTAAATACATTTTTATTTTCTCATTGATGTAATCTAAACATACTATCCCTATTTTATCTAGTGCTAGACCTGCCATCATATTACAATTTTTCATGTAGTCGTTCATTTTAATGTCAATTTTATCTCCTATAGTATATAAAATAGCAAATGCCTTTTTACACTCTTTAGGCATTTTATCAGTATCAATTTCACTTATATAAACTTTAATATTCAATATACTTTTTATACTTTTTATTTCTTCTTCAACTATTTCATTAATCATTTTTGGAACTTCTCTATTAGAATATCCCAAGAACTTTAGCACTGTATCTTTATTTATATAAATATCTTCTAAATCTATATATTCTAAATAAGACATATTTTCATTGTTATTCCAACTCATTCACATCAATCCTATCTAATTCTTTATAACTAATTCTCCCTGCTTTTATGGCTGCTTGTAAATTTTCTACTGGTGTTGTATTTAAACAATTACAACCAAAATCGCATAAGAAATTGTCATACTTTCTCATCTTTTTTAACAACTTTAGTGTTTCTTTTGTGATTTTATCAGGTGTAGAACGTCCAAGAAGTTTTATTGGGTCTAAATTTCCAATTAAAACTATATCTTTTGGGATTCTTGGTGCAATCTCTTCATAGTCTAGAATTTGGTCTAAACTTACTGCATCTATATTGCAACTCAACATATTATCTAACAACTCTCTTGTATCTCCACATATGTGCATACCTTTCCAACAATCGAGTTCATCATATATTTTATTTAAATTTTTTACTATATATTCATCAAATCTAGTCTTGTTTAAAGTTACTGATGTTGGCTCTGCTATTGAAATATATTTTGCGCCTGCTTTATTTGCAGCCACAGCATATCTCCTTACTAACTCAGTAGTGAATTCTAGTAATTCCTCCACAAATTTTTTATCAGTTATTATACACCTCAAAAGTTGTGTGGCTCCCGCTAATTGACCTGCAAGAGTAAATGGACCTTGTATTGATTCATATAATGGTTTTTTTATATTTTTTGATATTAGTGACAAGCTTTCTAGATTGATTGGCATACGTCCACTTGTGTAAGGGTCTGGTACATCTAACTTTCTTAACTTTTCACTATCTGTTATTGTATGTGTCAATACACTTGGAAAATCGTAATCTGGTCTTAGTGTTTCTAAGCCTAGAGTTTCACAAAATGTAATCCCATCACAAAATGAATATATGAAATCTGATTCAAAATATTTGTCCATAGTTCTTGCTAATTCCAATTGTATATCTACACTATCATATACTTCATATGCTTTTTTATTTATTAAAAATAAACCATTTGTACCCATATCAGGCAGGAAAAATCCTCTATCTTCACTATTTATATATTGCAATAAAGTCATATCTGAAAACATTCTAAATTTCTCCTCCTATAAGTCTGTCTATTAATTTAACTGCTTTTGGAGCATTTGGACTATATCCATCTGCACCTATCTCTTCTGCAAAATCCATACTTACAGGACCTCCACCAATTATTACCTTTGGCCTTTTACTTAAATTAAGTCTGTTAAGCTTATTTATTACTGATTTCATGTTTTCCATTGTCGTTGTCATCATTGAAGATAAACCTATTATATCTACATTGTTTTTTATAGCTTCTTCTATTATATCTTCACTTTTTCTATTTACACCTAAATCAATTACTTTATATCCAGTGGCTTCAACCATTACTTTTACAATATTTTTTCCAATCTCATGGGTATCACCTTCTACTACAGACATTAGAATTACTCCTTTTGATTTTTTCTTTATCCTTCCAGTCTCTTTTAAGATATTAATACCTTTGTTTAATGCATCTGTACATACTATCACTTCTGAAAGATAGTATTCTTTATTCTCAAACTTATCTAAAGCACCTATCATACCCTTGTTTAACCCATATTTATATATATCC
>NZ_JAGWCS010000076.1:0-19002 GCF_020657705.1 Clostridioides sp. ZZV15-6598
ATATTAAATAACCAATTTTATCCATATGAAAAACAAATTAATTTGATGTTTTTTAAATTATTTTTTATATTTATATTTTATTTTGTTGTATTTTTATGGGATAATATAAAAATAATATAAAGTTTATATAAAGATAATATAAAATTCTATCTTTCCACCACAAACTTCAACCTTATATCTAAAATTATTTTCTTCAAGTATAGTCTTAACTATCGTAAGACCAAGACCAGTACCTGAGAGTTCTTTACTTCTTGACTTCTCTAACACATAAAAAGGCTTCCATATATTATCAATATCATCTTCTCTATCATAATCTATTCCATTTTTTATAGATAACATAATCTTATCATTCTCTCTAAAAAGATTAATCTCTATCTCATTATCACTAGTATACTTTATTGCATTACTAATCAGATTATTAAGTACCATATCTATACTATCTTTATCAGAATTTATTATAAGACTTCTATCTTCTATATCGCATTTAACACTTATATTGTCCTTAGATATTAATAACTCATAATTTTTTAAATTCTTAAGCAGTCTTTCCTTTAAATCTACTTCACACAAACTAACTTCTTTTTTCTCATATTTAGCCCAATATAAAAGAGTATTTATTGTATTAGACATATTTTCTGCCTGTTCAATTATTGTATCTGTATAAGTACCATCATCCAAACCATCTTTCATACCTATAGCATATGCTTTTATAAGTGCTATTGGAGTTTTCATTTCATGAGATGCATCAGATATAAAAGATTTTAAATTTTCATTCCTTTTATTTAATTCATTGTGTGCCTTTTCAAGCTTTACACTCATTATATTTATGCTATAAGCTAACTCTTCTATTTCATCATTCGTTTTTATAGCCTCAGTTCTAAAGTTTAACTCAGATATATCCTTAGATAAAAGCTTTAACTTTTCCATAGGTCTTATAATTCTGTTTGACAGTATAAATGTAAGTATAGTTATTATAATTACAGAAAATATGCCCATTATTATATTGAATCTATTTACTATACCAATTGTCTCTTCTGAATGTTCTATTGGTATAGATATAGCAAATAAATAATTATCCTTTTTCATAAACTTTACTAGTAGACTATATTTTGTTTTTCCCTGATTATATATTTTATTAATACTTTTATTGTCAATGTCTTTTAAGACACTTCCTTCAATCCAAAATTTATTTAAGCTCAAACCTTTATTCCAAAAGGCATCTAGCAAATCTTGATTTATTTTATCTATACTATTTTTATCTTTGTAGTTTTTATCTAATGCTACATATACAATAGCTGTATTACTTTTTTCTTCAATTAATTCAATATTTGACTTTAATTTATTCATATCCTCATGCTTTATTTCATTTTCAATGTTATTTAATACATTTCTTTTTTCATGTAAATAATATCTATGAATAAACATACTATTTATAGCTATAGAAATTATATAAACAACTACAACTACTATTGATATACTTATAGATAACTTCTTATTTAGTTTAGTCATAAAAATCCTCCAAACTATACCCTAACCCTCTGTAAGTTCTTATTATATCTTCTCCTACTTTTGTTCTAAGTCTTCTTATATGAGTGTCTACAGTTCTAAAGTCTCCATCATAATCCAATCCCCAGACTAAATCTAAAAGTCTTTCCCTTGATAAAACGATTCCTTTGTTATTGACTAAGCAGCGCATTAATTCCAATTCTTTTTTAGTCAATAGTAGTTCATCATTACCTTTAAAAACTTTATTTGACTCAAAATCTATTTTTAAATCTTTTATATTAATTGTATCTTTATAATTTACTAATTTCTTAGCCCTTATTATTAAAACTCTAGGGTCAAATGGCTTTTTAACATATTCATCTGCGCCTATATTGAGTGCCTCTATTTCATCTTCACTTTGACTTTTAGCTGTCAACATAAGCACCTTTGTGTTACTATTTTCTTTTATCTCTTTACAAACCTCTATTCCATCAATTACTGGCATCATCCAGTCCAGTATTGCTAAATCTATTTTATTTTCATAAAAAACATTTAAAGCTTCTTCCCCATTTTTTGCAGTAAATACGTTGAAGCCTTCTTTTTTAAAATAAGCACAAAGTATCTTAATCATACTCACTTCATCATCAGCAATTAATATATTCATATATTCACATCCCTAAACTTATTATTATATTTCATATTATATCCATTGTTTCAATTATATAAAATATATGTTACAGGAAGTTTACAATTATTACTAAAACCTAATATAAAATACAGTACAGATAATCTTTAATACTAAGTCCATAAATAAAAAAGTACCTCATTTATAATTAAAAAATCATTTTGAGATACCTTTTATAAAATTATATATTCGACATAGCTTATCTAAGCTGAAATCTTAATCTATTTAAAATCTAATTTACCCTAATTACTATTATATTTTATAGATATAGTCAATTTTTCTAAATTCCTCATTAATACATCATATACATTTATTTAAAATAATCCTAATATACCTGTAATAGCGCCTACCACTATCAATATACCCATTATTTTTATTGGAGAAAGACCTTTCTTTAAAGCAAAGAGTACCAACAAAGTAAGTACCAAAGGAATTAATCCAGGAAATATCTTATCAAGCAAATCTGTCTGAAGACTAAATTTAAAATCTCCACTAGTATAACTTATTGGTGTAGATAAATTAATAAACCTACCTACAAGTCCGCCCATGACTAAAGTACCTAGTATAGAAGCACCTTCTATAACTTTATTTACTATTCCACCCTGAAGTATACTTTCAACAGCTTTTTTACCATACTTATATCCATTTGTCCACATTCCAAATGAAATTGAAGTCATTATTATATATTGAGCCAATACAAATAATATCGGTCCTGCAATTGAAGCTCCTCCCTCAGTTAAACCAATACAAACAGCTAATACTATTGGTGTTATAACTCCTTGAGTTAAAGTATCTCCAATCCCTGCCAATGGTCCCATTAAACCTGTTTTTATGGCATTCATACCGTCACCACTTATTTCATCTGCGCCATTAGCTTTTTCTTCTTCCATGGCTATTGTTATTCCATGTATAACACATCCACATATAGGCTCTGTATTAAAAAACGCCAGGTGAGTTTCTACTTCTTGCTTTAACTCTTCTTTATCTGGATATAACTTTTTAAGTACTGGTAACATTGAATGTGAAAATGCTGTTGATTGTAATCTTTCATAATTGTAGTTAGATTGTGCAAAGAAAAACCATCTTAGCCATGACTTTATCACATCTTTTTTGCTTAACGTTTTCTTAGCTACTTCACTTTTTGTATCTGACATAATATTTTCCCCTTTCTTATATATTTAAGATGTAGCACCATCTTTTCCATATTTAATTGAAGTAATTGTGAGAGCAAGTATTACTCCAATAACAGATATTACTATTATATCTACTTTAAAATAAACAGCCATTAATATACCTAATATGAAAAATGGCATAGTAAACTTATTTCCAATTAATTTTAAGTTCATAGCAATCCCTAGTGCTGGTAACATAGCTCCTATTACATTAAAGACATGTAATACATTATCATTCATTACTTCTAACATCCCATCTATTGCATTTGGCCCAAAATAAACAACTAATAATGCTGGTATAAAACTCATTACAAACAATAGTATCTGAGGTGGAACTATATTTATAAATGCTACTTTATCTATATTCCCTTTTTGAACCTCTCTATCTGCCCAGTGTGCAAAAAAAGAATTTACTGTCATTTTACCTATCCAAAGCACAGTTGCAACAGTACCTAATGGAACAGCTATTGCCATTGCAGTACTTACATCCAGATTAGATGCTATAGCTAAAGCAGTCCCCACATATCCTGCAAAAGCTGGGTCTCCCATTTGAGCCCCTCCTGCTGATATAAATCCTAAATATATCATATTTATACCTGCACCTATAATTGCTCCTTGAACTGGGTCTCCTAGTATAATTCCTGTTACAAATCCAGCTAATAAAGGTCTATTCCATGTAAAAAATCCAACATAAGTTAACCATGGACTCCAAGAAAGATAATAAAAAATTGCTATTAAAACTGCTTGAATTAGTGAAATTTGCATGTTCTTCCTCCTTATTTACTTTTAAATATTTACAAAATAGGTATTACAATAATGTTCCTACATCAATTTTCTTTGCATCTGGAACTATTTGTATAAAACACTTAATATTCTTTGATATTAATTCCCTAAATATTTCTTTCTCTTCATCTGATACTGATATATTCTTATAAAAACTTTTTCTTCCAATACCAGCTCCCATACCTCCAACATTTAACTCTTTTAAATCTACTCCATTATTTACTAAACCCAAAACAGTTTTAGGATATTTGACTAATACTATTAAATTCTCATCTCCATCATATGATTTTAAAACCTCAGCACCTGATTCTATATCATGCACTTCAACCTTAACAGTTGAAGGTGCTGCCATTTGTAAGACTTGAACTATAAATGGGTCTTTTACAACTAAATCATCTACTATTACTATTCTCTTTGCTGATGTAATCTTACACCAAGCAGTGATAACTTGCCCATGTATTAATCTATCATCAATTCTTGTTAATGCTATATTGCTCATAATAATTCCTCCAAAATTTTAATTTATTTTATATATTTAAAGCTGCTTTTACATCCTTAATTCCCGAAACTCCAACTTCTTCACATAAATTTTTCAAATCTTTTAACTTCATAGTATCTCTGTTTAAAAACAGCTCTAAAAGCATAGGCAAATTTACACCTGTTAAACATTCCAATTCACATTCCTTAGCAAATTTGTTTATTATAACAGCAGATGTATTGAAAGGAGTCCCTCCATAAAAATCAAGTAATACTAAAATACCTTCATCTTTATATTTTTCAATTCCATTTTCTAATTTTCTACTAAACTCATCTATACTGTCACCATGGTTTAATCCTAAAGTTTCTACTTTTTCTTGTTTCCCTACTATTAATTCAGCACTTTCTAACATCGCTTTAGCCATATTCCCATGTGCAGCTATAATTATTCCTGCCATATGAATCATACCTCTCTTAACGTTTTTATATAAACTATAAATTATTATCTTTATTACTCTACCTTAATTAGCCACATTAACCATTATCTTACCAAAGAAGATGTCTCTTTTGTATATTTTTTCAAAATAATCTGGCACTTCATCTAAATTTATTCTGTGTGTAACCAATTTCTCAACATTCATGTCACCTTTTTGCATATGATACAAGCCAGTACTCCATTCTTTTCCTGGGAATGGAAATGAATTTCCAAACCAAGTTCCTTTCACAGTTAGCTCACTTCTCACTATCTTTTCAAATTGTACCCTGCTTAAAGCTACATCTCCATATGGTACTCCTGCATAAAGTACTGTCCCACCTTTTTTGGCTAATAACAATACCTGACCACATGTCATTGGAGTTCCTGCTGATTCAATAACAATATCTGCTCCAGCTCCATTAGTTAATTTTTTTATTTCTTCTACAATATTTTTTTCTTTTGCATTTATACAAATATCTGCTCCTAATTCCTTTGCTAATTCTAATTTCTCATCAAATACATCTATAGCCACTATTTTTGTAGAGCCAAATATTTTTGCCCATTGTATTGAAAATAAGCCTATTGGACCTGTTCCAAGTACTACAACAGTATCTCCTACTTTGGTTTCTGACCTAAAAAGTCCATGCCCTGCTATACACACTGGTTCTAAGGCAGCAGCTGTTTCATAACTTATTTCTTCTGGTATCTTTATTAAATTTCTTTCTTTTACCTTTGTATATTCAGCAAAACATCCTCCAAGCTCTTTATTGCCTATTATTGCTACATTATTACATCTTGAATACAGCCCTTTTTTACATTCATCACATTCAAAACATGGCATAGCTGGACAAACAGCAACTCTATCTCCTATCTTAAAATCTTTTACTTCTGTACCAACTTCTGCTACCTCTCCTGAAAATTCATGACCTAAGATTTCTCCAACCATATGAGGACCTGTCTTTGAGTACTTCGATATATCAGAGCCACATATACCAGCAACTTTTACTTTAACTATTACATCATCTTTTTCTAATATTTTAGGTATATCTGCATTCTCTACTCTTGTATCTCTTACACCATAGAACTTAACTGACTTCATATTAACCACCTCTATTGTTTATTTTATTTAGATATATACTCATCTTTTTTATGTAAAATATATAAAGCAACTTTTATGCCAATATTTGTAAATATCGTTTTCATGCCATTTATCACACTCTTATTATATGTGTGTCAAAGTGTGTCAAAAAAATTTTCTATAAAAACTTATGTGTGTCAATACAAATGACACTCACTTTCTTTCTTAGTACTTTTCCAAATTTTTTCATAAAATGTACTTTTTTTATTATTTTTATAAAAATGTTCGGAAAAATTCTCTATTTTTGTGATATAATATTAAATGTAAGGCATCAATATAAATTTTCATACGAATATCAGAACTTTTTTGACGCTAATGCCTTATTCAATATAATAATTTAATATTTTGGAGGTTGTTTATGAAAAAAGTGTATCAAGGAAAGACTAAAGATGTTTTTGAATTAGATAATGGAAATTGCTTACTTAAATTTAAGGATGATGTAACTGGCAAAGATGGTGTATTCGACCCAGGTGAAAATACTGTGGGGCTAAGCATAGATGGAATTGGTAAGGCTAATTTAGAGACATCTGTTAAGTTCTTTGAAATTCTAAACAATGCTGGAATTAAAACTCATTATGTAAGTGCTAATTTAGAAGATGCAACTATGGAAGTGTTACCAGCAAAAGTTTTTGGTAATGGATTAGAAGTTATTTGTCGTTATAGAGCTGTTGGTAGTTTCTTACGTCGTTATGGTTCATGTGTTGAAGAAGGAGCTAAGTTAGATTGTTATGTAGAAGCAACTTTAAAAGATGATGACCGTTGTGACCCACTTATAACATCTGAAGGTTTAGAAGCTTTAAATATTATGACTCAAGCTCAATTTGATTCAATGAAGAGTATGACTCAAAAAATTTCTAACATAGTTCGTGACACTATAGCTGAAAAAGGACTTGAACTTTATGATATTAAGTTTGAATTTGGATTCTACAATAATGAAGTAATATTAATAGATGAGATAGCATCTGGAAATATGCGTGTTTATAAAGATGGTGTAATAGTTGACCCTATGGATTTAACTGCTTTATTATTAGCAAAATAATTATACAAAATATATACATATAATTTTCAAATACAAATCTAATAAACTTATAAATAAAAATAAGCTATGAAACAAAAACTTTATAAAGTGTTAATTACTTTAAAACATTTTATAATTTCTAAGTTCATAGCTTTTTTATTATATTATTAAAACATTTTATAATTTCTAACTTTATAGCATCTTTTATTCTGCTGACTCACTTAATCCCTGCAAATTAGTTTATATATTCTATAACTATCATCTCCTACTATTTATCGTAATTCATACTTATTAGTTGGTAGATAATAATTTCAATCCCACAATCCCCACTACAATAAGACCTATACATAAAATTCTAGCCATATTAACTGGTTCATTTAAAAGAGCAATTCCTACAATAGCAGTTCCAACGGTACCAATTCCAGTCCATATGGCATATGATGTTCCAAGTGGAAGATGTTTAAGTGCTAATGATAAAAAATAAAAACTAACAATCATTCCAACAACAGTAAGTATACTTGGAGTCAACTTAGAAAATCCATGTGAATTTTTTAATTGAAATGCCCAAAAAACTTCAAATAATCCTGCAATAAATAAAAATAACCATTTCATAAAATCATTCCTCTTTTCAAATAATATATCTCTTTTTTAGCAATAAAATAACCTGAGAAATATTATAAAATATCTCCCAGGTTTTTATCCTTCCGTGTTCACAACAAAGTTATGTTGTGGGTTTTATCTTGGACCAGACCAATCATTAATAATTGCGGAACCCTATAAAACTCTATTATTATTTTATTGTCTTTAAAGTAATACTATCAACATAGGTAAAAAAAGTCAATATATTGATATGATATAAATTATAAGAGTATAAATTAAAATATATATCTATAGTAATTTGTATTCTTCGGTTATATAACATATTCAACTTACATATTTTGTATTTATATCTAATTTTTATTTAATATGTTATAATAACATAAAAATATCGAAAGGAGTAATTTTTATGAATTCCTACAAAATCGCAGTGTGTCAGATGATGACTACAGAAAACAAGATTGAAAATATTAATCATGCTGTAGAAATGGTAACAGAAGCTGCCAATAATGGAGCTAAAATTGTGGTTTTACCAGAAATGTTTAATTGTCCATATGAAAATAAATACTTTCCTAAATTTGCTGAGGAATATCCAGGTGAAACAACAAATACATTGAGTAAACTAGCTGAAAAACATGGTATTTATCTAGTTTCTGGTAGTATTCCAGAATTAGAGGATGGCAAAATCTATAATACTTGTTATGTATTTGATAAAAATGGAACTTTAATTGGAAAACATCGCAAAATGCACTTATTTGACATTGAAGTTACAGGAAAAGTTAGCTTTAAAGAATCTGATACTCTTACTGCTGGAAATGATGTTACTATAATAGATACTGAATATGGAAAAATGGGTATTGCTATTTGCTATGATATTCGTTTCCCTGAATTATCACGTTTGATGGCTCTTGAAGGTGCAGAAATCGTTATCTTGCCAGCTGCATTTAATATGACAACTGGACCTGCACATTGGGAATTATCTATCAGAATGCGTGCTTTAGATAATCAATTATTCTATGTTGGTGCCGCACCTGCTAGAAATAAAGATGCTTCTTACATAGCTTTTGGTAATTCAAGAATTTCAGACCCTTGGGGAAAAATTATCGCTCAAGCTGATGAAAAAGAATGTATTATTTATGCTGATATTGATAGAGATTTAATTCCTGACATAAGACAACAATTGCCATTACTTAAACATAGAAGAACAGATTTATATGAACTTAATATTTTAAAATAAAAAATTATAAAACCCCATAAATTAATTATTTAAAATGTTTATGGGGTTTTTATTTTGGTTACTAGTAGTCATTTCTTTTATTAAATTTCTTTACTTTTCTCACTTATCATGTCTTCCAACTTTATGTTTGGATTATGGTATCTCTTTTTATTTTTAGTTGCATCTTTCCATTGAATTGCTTGCTTAGGACACCAATGTACACATGCTAAACAATGTTCACAATTATGTAAAAATTTTGGTCTCCCTTCCTCAATATCTATATTATTTACAGGACAGACTTTTGAACAAATACCACATTCTACACAGGTATCTTCAACTGAAAAATGGCTATCTTGATTTGCACAAGATAAAATATATTTGTTATAAAACTTCTTGTATATGAAATTTGTCCTGCTAATTTTATTGTTTTTCTTATTTAAAATCTCCTCTGACACTTCATTGACCTTGATTTCTGCTTTTCTAAGTAAATTGTCAATTTTTTTATCATCTTTTATTTTAAACTCACAAATATAATTAGAAACCATCTGTATCCTTGAACCTAGATTTAAGCCATGCCCCTTTTCTTTCAATAAAGCATCCACATCATGAAGTGCACATCCACCTATCACACCTCCACAAGTTACTATAGCAAAAATATATGGTTTATCACTTTTAATATTTAGATTTGATATAAATTTAGAAACAAGATTAGGTAATCCCCAAAAATATAATGGAAATACGAATCCTATTATATCACTATTACAATCTATATTAGTTGTTTCACATATTCTAATTATATTTGCATTTATTTTATTTGATATAGTCTCTGCTACACTTAAACTATTTCCAGTTGATGTAAAATAATAAATAACTTTATCTTCCATAAAATATTCCTCCTAAATACACTCTTCTAAAAAATTATTTATCAAACTTTCTTATTTTCTTGAAAGGTAAAAAAACTCGAAATCAATTGATAGGTCAAGTATATTCCAATCAAATTTAAAAATCAATGATAATTGATATATCAACTATATAATGTATATTAATTAGTTTTTATAACTCATGTCTTTTTTAATAAGAAACTCTTTTACATTCACCAATCTTTTATTTAAATGATATTATTAATTTTCTCATTTGAATTCCTCATCTTTATATATGTTAAAATTGTCATACTTCAATAAAGATTATCTCCTATATCCTTAAACTTTCCAATAATTAGACACTTGATTTATTTAGCACATAAAAATATACTGATTTTAATCACTAAAAATAGTATATTTTTATGTGGATTTAATAATTTGAGAAATTATTGAGATTTTTATACTAAAATAAAAGTCGTTTAAAAAGTTTTATTTAGAAAGGAGAATTTTTATGAACAGTAAAATACTCGTTGTTGATGATGAAGAAGGAATCATCACCTTATTAAGAGATTATTTTGAAATAAATGATTATAAAGTTTATACTGCTCAAAATGGAAAAGAAGCACTAGAGAAAATATCTAAAAATCCAGACATTATTCTACTTGATATAAACATGCCTGAGATAGATGGAATTGAAGTTTGCAGTAGAATTAGAGATTATATATCATGCCCTATCTTATTTTTAACAGCCAAAATTGAAAACAATGATAAAATTAATGGTTTTCGTGCTGGTGCTGATGATTATATTGTAAAACCTTTTGATTTAGAAGAACTTGGTGCAAGAGTCTCTGCTCACTTAAGACGTGAAGAAAGAAAATCAAATCACACTAAAGTCAGCTTTTACAAGGATTTAGTAATAGATTATGAAAAAAGGTCAATTTATATTGATAATAATCAAGTTTCACTTTCGAAAAAAGAATTTGATATTGTAGAACTTCTCTCTATGAACCCTGGTCAAGTATTTGATAGAGAAAGGATTTATGATAGAATATGGGGCTATGATAACAATGGAAATAGTGATGTTATAATGGAGCATATAAGAAAGATACGAATTAAATTATCAAAATATACTCTTGAAAATTACATAGAAACAGTATGGGGGGCTGGTTACAAATGGATAAAATAAAAAATATGTCATTAAAAAAATCTTTTTTCTTTCTTACTTTATCTTCATTAATTATAGCATCAGTACTTACAGCTATCTCATACATTTTACTTAATTACATATACCACTCTATACAAGACAAATATTTACAAACTCCTTTATATACAGAAACTATAACCATAATGCAAAATAATATAAATCAATACAGCGATTTTGATAAAACGTTGATTAATATAATTAGCACACTTCAGCTTGTACTCCCACTTGTATTTTTTATAGGACTTCTATTATTAGCTGATATAATTTTTTATAAGGTAAAATTAAAGACACCTATTGAAATACTTAATAAAGGAGCAAATGAAATATCCAATAATAATTTAGATTTTCACTTGGAGTATGAGAGTAATGACGAATTAGGTAGTCTGTGTAATGCTTTTGAGAAAATGAGGTCTCAACTGAATAAAAATAATATAAAAATGTGGACCATGATAGATGATAGAAAACAACTCAATGCTGCTTTTTCCCATGATTTAAGAAATCCTTTAACAGTTCTAAAGGGATACTCAGATTATTTAATAAAATACATACCAACAGGAAAACTCAGTAATAAAAAAATTTTATCAACTACGCAACTTATGTCTGAGCATATTCATAGAATTGAATACTATGTAGATAGTATGAGTAACGCTCAACGATTAGAAGACCTAGTTATTACAAAGTCTATATCAAATATAAATGATTTTGTAGAAAACTTAGATAACAATATATCTATTCTATCAAAACAAGCTGGAAAATCTTTTAAGCTTACAAATAAGGTGGACAATATAAACGTGTTATTTGATGAAAATATTATTCATAGAGTTATTGAAAATATAATATCAAACGCATTTAGATATGCAAAAAATAAAGTATCTATACTTATATACCTTGAGCAAGAATTCCTTACTTTTGTGATTGAAGACGATGGTATAGGATTTAGTAAAGACTCTCTAAAGTCAGCCTTAAAACCTTTTTATAAGGATAAAACTTTAAATAATAACAACTCAAATTTCGGTATGGGTCTTTATATATCTAAAGTATTATGTGAAAAACATGGTGGTTCTATTCTTATTGAAAACAATTCAATTGGTGGTGCTAAAATTACAGCAAAGTTCTCAACAAAAGACTAAATATACTTTAACTTGTAATATAAGTCTCTTTGTATAAAATATAATAAACTTTAAAGCTTTATTAAAAAATGCACCCCCTAGGGCAGACAATTAATAAAAACATCTGCCTTAGGGTTATCTTTGTAAAATTTTACCTGTAGCCTAACTTAATATTATTTATTAAATATTTTTATCTTTCTGACCCTTCTAATACCTCAGTATAATGTCGATAACGTCCTGTTGGTTGATGGTTATGATAAAATTCTTTTTTATCAGCATACATGAGTTCATCTGCATTTTTTATAGTAGACTGGATATTTTTGCAATTTACTTCCCATTTAGAACCAATAGCAGCTTTACATTCATCATTCATAAAATTATTCTTTAGCTTTTGTACTTTTTCATTGAATTCCTTTTCAGTGATATCAGTACAAATGATTACAAATTCATCACCGCCGATTCGATAACAAGAACCTGTTTCAAAACTGTTTTGAATGATTTTTGCACATCTTTTTAGTAACTCATCACCAGAATCATGTCCAAAATTATCATTGATTTCTTTTAGTCCATTTACATCTAGATATACTACTCCAACAGAATTCGTTTTACCTACAAGTTTATCAATATCATGAATATAACGATTTCTATTATAAAAAGAAGTAAGAGTATCTAAATAACTCATACGATAAAGAACTTCCTCATTTTCATTTCTACTCATTGCAATCATAATAAAATAACTTAGAGTTTCAATAAATGTAACTGCATTTTCAATTAAATTAAGAGAAAGATTATCTAATCCCATACATCCGTCTAATTTTCCATTACGTTTTAATGGCACCATAATCATACGCTTGATACCTTGTTGTGCAAGAAACTCATATTCAAGCTCCATAGTCATTTTTAAATCTTCCAAATCATGAATAATTACATTTTCCTGCTTTTGAAACATATTAAGCCATATTGCAAAATCTGACTGTGGCAAATCTTGTAAATTATCAATTTGAGGAGTTATACCTTCCTTACACCATTCTGCAATGTTAGATACGTTATCACCATGAAATAAGAAGATATAAGAACGCTCAGCTAAAAACAATTTTCCTACCTGTTCCAATACATAATTGGCAGCATCTATCATTTCATGATTGCGATAAAGTTCTCTAATACATTCAACAAGAATATGCTCTCTCTTCAAACCATTTTTTAATTCAATTTTTTCATTAGTTGCTTCAGTAATATCAAATGCAATCTCCATTCTTGCTGTGCGACCCTCCCACTCCATTAAGCGGTCTTTTAATAAATAGTGACGTTTAGTGAGGGGATTTGTATACTCCCAAGTATAGTTTTCATCCTTTGTCAAAATAGAATTTGGACAGAATGAACAAGGTGAATCAAATCCCTGTAATACCTTATAACACTTCAAATTTTCTTCATCATTGATATTGAAAGTTTTCTTTCCAGCTTCATTTACAAATAGCAACTCATAGGTATCAAGGTCTGATACATACATTAGCTCTGTTATTTCATTTATAGGAACAAGCAATTCTTGAAATCGTTTTGATAATTGCTCTCTTTTTAGTCTATTCTCATTTTCTACTTCAATCAATCCTCTTCGGCGTTTATCTTGGCAAAAAGCAAAAATAGTACACATTCCTGCCATTAATATAAACACTATATTAATATAAAACAATAAATTTCGAGCATCTTGAACAATTTTATCAGTATATACCTCTGCGGCCATTACCACCTGATTTGCTAAGTCAAAGTAATCTTCACTCATATTAAACAGTTTATCTCCAGACCCGCCATCTCTATAAATCATGATTTCCGACTTAATATCTGACCAGTCCTTCTTCATCTCTGCTAATAATGATTGATATTCTTCACTTTGGAGTTTTATTAAGTTAAGTTCAGTACTTCCATTAGAAAGTCCTGTTAGGATACCATCTAGTTGTGCAATCAATTTATCATCCTGTGCATGAGCAAGTTCTTTTTTTATTAATCTCTGTGTAGCACCACGGATAATCCCTGTATAATTGATAACACGTGCATTTCCCTCAAGATTATTGATGGAACGAACTGACAATATTCCTGTCAAAATTAGAGCAATAATTAAAATAAGTGGAACTACTCCTATTCGCAGTTTTTCGGATATCCTCTTCATATTGTATAGTCCTCCCACTAACTGGTTTTATTTTATATTTACAGTTATTATATCACACTAGCAATCCATAGTCAGCTTTACACCTCAGACCTTCAGTTAATTTGGTCAAATTTTATCCTCCTATGTCAATCATTATAATCAAATAAAAAAGTATTTTTCTTTTCTTAAACTCATCTACATTTCTGCTTTATTGAAATCATATTATAGTCACTTACATTATCAAGTTTATTAGGAGTTAATTCATTGCTTCAATCACTATAATTTACTTTTTCCCAAGAGTAACTTTTATTAATATTCTTATGTTTCTTAAATCCTTTTATTTTATATAAAAAGTTGAGAAAAAATTGAGTTTTATAACTTACACTCTTCTTATACAAAAAAGGAGAGTGTTTTTATGATTATAAAAGCAAAACAATTATCAAAAATATATGGTTCTAATAACAACAAAGTTATTGCATTAAACAATATTGATTTAGAAATAAATTCAGGTGAATTTGTTTCTATTATTGGGCCTTCTGGAAGTGGGAAAAGTACACTTTTACATATCTTAAGTGGATTAGATAGTCCTACATCTGGACAGGTATTACTTGATGGGAAAGATATGTATAAATATAGTGAAAAGGAACTTTCTACTCTTAGAAGAAAATGTTTTGGATTTGTATTTCAACAGTTTAATCTATTACCTGTTTTAACAGCTTCAGAAAATATTTCGATGCCTGTGTTATTAGATAAAAAACAACCTGATAGAGAATACTTAAATGAGATTTCATCATTGCTTGGAATTTCAGATAGATTACATCATCTTCCACATGAACTCTCAGGAGGTCAGCAACAAAGAGTCGCCATTGCTAGAGCATTAATTGCAAAGCCAAATGTAATATTTGCTGATGAACCTACAGGAAACTTAGACAGCAAAAGTGGTAGTGAAGTTATGAATCTTCTTATTAAAACATCAAAACAATTTAAAAAAACTCTAGTAGTAATAACCCATGATGATAGAATTGCAAAACTTGCTGACAGACAGCTTTCAATAATTGATGGTGTACTTATGGAGGTGAAATAGTAATGAAGAATTACCTTTCACTTTCAATAAAAGAGTTAAAAAACCAAAAACTTATGACTACATTAATTGTTATTGCAATAATAATGTCAACTATAATGACAACTGTAGTAGGTCAATCAATTGGCATACTTCAAAATTTAAGAAAAGAGCAAGCTCGCTCTTTTAATGGCGATAGACATGTATCCTTTCACCAGCTTAATAAAACTCAAGTTGATAAACTAAAAAAGGATAATAGAATCTACCAAGCTGGTCTTTCAACAACACTTGGTATTAGTAAAATAAAGAATACAGGTATCTCTATACTTGTAAAAGAGTACGATAAAATAGGACTTTCCAACTACCCAAAGCTAATGAAACTAAAGTCTGGAAATCTTCCTAAAAATAAAAATGAGATTGCCTTAGATGAAAACACTCTACAACTCATGGGAATAAAACCAAAACTTGGTATAACTATTCCTATGGATTTAAATATCTCACTTTTAAATGATACAGAACAACCCTATGGTTATAAAACCAATTTTAAACTAAGTGGTATTTTAGAAAATGACTACACAGGATATGCAAGTGGGATAGTAAATAGTGTTGTAGGTAAAGGTACATCAGAAAAGCTATTACCTAAAAGATATGCTTTATCATCATTGGATTTTAAAATAAAGCAACAAAATAGATTTCAAGAAATTGTAAATCAATTAGCTAGAAAAGTCAATATTCCTCGTAGTTCAATTCAATACAACTGGGTTTATTTAAATACATTAGGAATTAACTTTGAAGGAGATAAAAACAGTTCCAATAGTGATAGCATGTCTATAATTATAGTAATATGTTTATTTGTTGCACTATTAGTACTACTGGCCTCTGGACTTGTAATCTATAATATTTTGAAAATTTCTGTTACAAAGAAAATCAAAGAGTATGGATGTTTAAGAGCAATTGGAGCTGAACCAAAGCAACTATATAAAATTATTATCTTACAAATTTTATTTTTATGCGCTATTGCTATACCTATTGGGGCTATAATTGGAATTGTTTCTTCTGAAAGCATAACTGAAATGGTTACGAATATTTTAAATCCAGATATACTTTTAGTAAATGACAGTAAACAAATGACTGAGCTTATACATAGAAATTCAACAGGATACTTAATTCCACTATTATTAAGTGTTAGTATTTCACTAGTATTTTCATTTGTTGCGGCTTTACCATCAGCAATATATGCTTCACATGTTTCTCCTAAAATTGCTATGGCTGGTAACACTACCAAAATCAAAAGAAAAATTAAAATTAAACGAGAAAAACCAATCAAAAACTTCGAAAGGCATCTAGCATGGCTAAACCTAAAAAGAAATAAAGGTAGAACTATAATCACTATACTATCATTATTTATGAGTATAACAGTATTTGTTGCACTTAGTGAATTTTCTAATGTATTAGATGTATCCAAATCAGTTAGCGACCTAAAAAAAGGAGATTTTTCTTTAACAAATGAAGTGCCTGGTTTTGATAAATCTACACTAGATAAAATAGTTAACATGAAAAATATCAATCGTGCCTCTTTTATCAAATACTCTGAATATAAACAAGGAGAAATAAATACAGATATTAACTTTGAAAATGGTTCTGAAATGTTAAAAGTTATTGGAATTGATGAACAAACACTTAAAGAATTAATACCTTCTATCACAGACTCTTTATTGGAGGATTTCAAAAACGGCTCTCTATGCCTTATAAAAAATCCAATTGCTATTTCTACACCAGATACAAAGATTAAGGCTACAAACCTAAAACCAAAGGATAATATTACAATTAATAAAAAACAATTAAAAGTATATAATACTGTAGATAAAATGATTAATTTACAAGGTAATGGTTGGTTAAACGGTATTGATGTTATTGTATATGATACTGTATATGATACCCTAACAAATAAAGATAGATTCAGTCAGATAAATGTTTATGCTAAAGATAAATCAAATTTAGAAGAAATAAAGTTATCTATTGAACAAATTTGTAAAAACAATCCAGGCTCTCGTTGGATATCATACATTGAATCAGACAACCAACTTAAAGAAAGTTTTAAACAAATACAATTTTTAGCATGGGCTATTATACTATTTGTAGGCTTGATTGGTACTTTAAACATTATTAACACAACTCATACAAATATTAATACTAGAATTAATGAAATTGGAGTTAAGAGAGCTATTGGTATGAGTAACAGTAGTTTATACAAAATGTTTTTATGGGAAGGTTGCTATTATGGAATCTTTGCTGCTATATTTGGTTCAATTGCAGGATATGCCAGTGCTGTTATAATAAACATGGCTACTATAGAAAAAATTGATTTTACTAATATCCCAATTATTTCGATTTCACAAGCTACACTTGTTTCTATAATTGCATGTATTATAGCCACTCTTATTCCTTTAAGAAAAATTAAAAAAATGGATATTATTGATTGTATAGATGTTATAGAATAACAATAGGTTAATATCTATAAATAAATCATAATAAATTGTCTTTTTCAAATTATAATCCTATAGATTTTTGATTATATACCTTTAAGACCACAAATATTGGTATCTCCTTTATTTATGGTCTTTTTTATGTTTTTATTATATTTAAAACTCACAGTTATCTATTTTTTTTGATTTTCTACAGTCTGCCCTCTAGTAATATAATGAACACTTGTATCTTCTGTACAATTTATAACTCTGCCAAAGTATATAGGCAAACTTGCTGAAAACAAAAAACTCTTACCTTGCTGAATTTGAAAATGTATATGTGGTTCACTTGTATTTCCGCTATTTCCACAACTTGCTATTTGCTGTCCTTGCTTTATAAAGTCACCTATACTGACTATAAAACTATCTTTTTTCAAATGTGCTATTGTACTGTACTCATTTGATGAATGCTTAATCACAATATAATTGCCCCTTATATCCGAAGCAGAGCATTGTACTTCTACTTTATCAGAAATAGGAGTGTCTTCAAAACTATTCTTAATTTTCACTACAATACCATCAGCAGGTGCAATAACAGGCTGATTGTAACAGAAATAATTAATTACAGAAGTTCTGTTGTTTGAATATGATTTTCCGTTTCTTTCTATAACAAAGTCATAAGCATATCGTTGATTACATATTCCCCAAGAATGTGAGTTTTCTTTGTCAATTCCTCCATTTGCAACAAGCCATTTTCCATTGAATGGAAGGATATAATCATTCACTATTTTGTGGTTGTAAACATTAGATAGTCGAAATAGATTTCTCAAATAAATAATTGGTATTCCTATTAACATACCAATGTTTTGAAAAAGAAATTTTAAGTCTTTTGCTTCTTGCATGTTATCATCATGCTTTAACACCAAAATAATAGATAAAATAAAATCCAAAATAGCAAGTAAGAAAAATAAATAAAAAAGTTCCAACAATTTAATATTTAAGATTGTACCAACAATTCCAATACAGCCAAGCCAATACATTTTCTTTATGATTTTAATAAACTTTTGCACAGAAAGCCAACCCCTTATAAATTCCAATTATATTAGTCCTATATTACC
>NZ_JAGWCS010000077.1:0-18799 GCF_020657705.1 Clostridioides sp. ZZV15-6598
TTGAAAAATTTATTACATGATACTGGTTATAATCTATCAATTCCGTATAAGTACTTAACTCCTAAGGATATAGAAGGTATTATTACACTTATCAATACTGGATCTATTGAACTTGGAAACGAGAGAATATATAATTATATATCAAAAGCATGATAAAATAAATTTATTATAAAAAGGCAATTTATTTAATATAAAAACTATTTTTTTATATTAAACAAATTGCCTTTTTAATTTTTGTTTCTATATGATATTATCCAAGAGCTTTTTCTAATTTAGATAAGTGTTGTATTGGATAATATTTCAATAGTTCTTTAAACTGTTCTACTGATAATCCTTCTGTTGTTGTATATATTCTTATTTTTTCATCTAAATCACTATTAATGAATTTATTTTTTAAATCTTCAAAGTTTACACTACTCATTTTACATCACTCCTTATGTAATATATTCATTTGTACTATTTTATCCAGATTTCTAAAATTTATTACATAAAAATATCGACATATAAAACTTAATAAAAAAAAGCTATCTCAATTTAGAAATTACTTTCTATATTTGAGATAGCTTTAGCTATAACAATAGCCTAATAGTTATAAATAATTATTTATTAACTATCTGTTGTTTTTTCCAGCCATTTGTTGCTCAGCCATTTCAACTAATTTTTTAGTCATGTATCCACCTACATAACCATT
Organism: Clostridioides sp. ZZV15-6598; assembly: GCF_020657705.1. Taxonomy (NCBI): domain Bacteria; kingdom Bacillati; phylum Bacillota; class Clostridia; order Peptostreptococcales; family Peptostreptococcaceae; genus Clostridioides; species Clostridioides sp. ZZV15-6598. The sequence continues at coordinate 692 of NZ_JAGWCS010000077.1, forward strand.
TTCTCTTGCAGTAAGGTTTCCTTTATCAACTTGTTGATAATTACTCATACCAAGTTCATTAGCTATTTCTAATTTCATTTGGTTTAAAGCTTCTTTTGCTCCTGGTACTACTGTTTTGTTGTTGTTATTGTTACTTGCCATGTTGATTACCTTCCTTCTGTTTAATTTATTTTGTGTTGCTGATAATATTATGTGATTTTAAACATTTTTAATTCAGGTAATTTTTAGCAATTAAAACCTGCCAAATATCCAGTTGAAAAAGCTATTTGCAAATTAAATCCTCCTGTGTATGCATCTATGTCTATTACTTCACCAGCAAAAAATAAACCTTCTACCAATTTTGATTCCATTGTACTTGAGTTTATCTCATTCACTTTCACTCCACCAGAAGTTATTATTGCTTCATCAATAGGTCTATATCTTTTTACTGTAAATTTCAAATTTTTTAGTAAATGAACTAAATTTTTTCTTTGTTCCCTAGAAATTTGATGAACAACTGTATCTGGAGAAATCTCACTTAAATTTATTATTATAGGTATAAGTTTTTTAGGAAGCAAATCATCCAATGCTTTTTCAAATTTTTTATTTGTATACTTTTGAAAATCTTTTTGAACTCTTTTATCTAATTTTTCTTCGTCTAATGCAGGTTTTAAATCCAGCAGTATAGTATAATTTTCTTTAGTTGTATCTTTCATCCTACAACTTGCAGACTTTATTATAGGTCCATCTAAACCGAATTTAGTAAATTCAAGTTCTCCAAAATCATTATAAACTTTCTTTTTTTTACTATTAAACACGTTTATCTCAACATTTCTTAATGATAATTTTTCCAAATCTTTTACAAAACCTTCTTGAACTTCTATACCAATCAAAGATGGTTTTGTATCCACAATAGTATGTCCCTGCGAAATAGCAAATTTATATCCATCTCCAGTAGAACCAGTAAGTGGATAACTTAATCCACCAGTTGCTATTATGACTGAATCGCACTTGATTTCTTTTTTATTGTTTAAAACTACTTTTTCGATTTTATTATTTTTAGAGATTATTTTTTCTACCCTAGAGTTCAATAATATATTTACTTTTTTGTTTTTTACTTGTTTTTCAAGAGCTTTTACAACATCAAAAGCTTTATCGCTTTCTGGAAAAACTCTTTTTCCTCTTTCTGTTTTAGTTTTTACTCCAAGATTATTAAACATACTTATTACATCATCGTTTGTATAAGTGTAAAAAGCACTATATAAGAATTTGCCATTTGTAGGCACATTTTCTATTAATTCCTCTATATCACAATCATTAGTTATATTACATCTACCTTTTCCTGTTATTGCAAGTTTCTTACCTAACTTATGATTTTTTTCAATTAAAGTTACATCAAACCCTCTTTCAGATGCAGTTGATGCTGCTATCATCCCCGCTGGTCCACCACCTATTACTACTATCTTCTTCAAATAATCACTCTTTTCTACCCTTAAATTTTTTTGAAATTAAATTAGTATCTATCAATAGAACAAATTAAATCAATTTAATTTCAAAATTTTAAATAATGCAGGAGCTCCTGCTACTCCATAAAAAACAACTAGTGTATACTTAATAAAATTCATAAAAATTATACTCATACTAGAGTCACTTATATTTAAAGTCGTTATTAATATTGAAATCAATACTTTAATACCAACGTATAAAATTCCTATTGTGACTATTCCAATCAAAAATCTACATATTCTCGAAAATATTATGTTTTTACGCTTTTTATTTTTATTGCTAAAATTAATTTTTTTATTATTATTTTCTGTAGTAAATCTAACAAATTTATCTTCAACTATATACCCAAATATAAATCCTACTAGAATACCAAATTTCTCAAAATATTCAGGGCTTTTTAGAAATATCGCTATTAATATAAATGGGATAAGTAAAGCTACAAGAAAAATATATTTTTTATTATCATCGATATAGTCAAATATTTTTACAAATAAAACTGTAAAAAATATGCCAAGTATCCAGCCAGCAATTACATCTATAGGCCAATGAACAGCTAAATATAGTCTAGATAATCCTACCCCTAAAACCATCAATACACCTAATAAACGTATATAGTTTCTTTTAAATATAGTCATAATACTAACCCAAAATGTAGTTGCAGTTTGAGTATGTGCGCTTGGAAAAGAGTATCCTCCAGCGGTAGAAACTCTCAATGATTCAAGACCTTTTGTACCTATTGGTCTAGGAGCCTTTACAAATTCTTTGATACCTAGATTCACAACAAAATTCCCAACTATCGCAAACAACATTTTTTGTCCACATTTTTTATTTACACACCAATATATAACGGCTGTAATTAATATCAATAATGGTGCTTCTGTACTTACCGTAAATACAAGAAATATAAAGTTTAAAATTGGATTTCTTAAACTCTGGAAAAATAATAATATACTCAATTGAATATCCATATAGATGTCTCCTTTACTAAAATTTTATATACTTAACTAAAAAGCACTAACTCCTACAGAGATTAGTGCTTTTAATTCACATTTAAATCTATTCTACATCCTCAACTATACCTATGTAAGGTAAATTTCTATATTTTTCAGCATAATCTATTCCATAACCAACAATGAATTTATCTTCTATAACAAATCCAACATAGTCTACAGGTATATTAGCTTTTCTTCTTTGAGGTTTATCAAGTAGAGTACATAATTTTAGAGATTTTGGATTTCTAGTTTTTAAAGCTGCAACTAGATTGCTTAATGTTAAACCAGAATCTATTATATCCTCTACAATTAACACATTCTTTCCTTCAATATCTACATCTAAGTCTTTTAATATTTTAACTGTACCAGAAGATTCTGTTGAATTTCCATAACTTGTAACACTCATAAAATCTATATTTACATCTAAATCTATACATCTTATTAAATCTGAAACAAATACACTAGCTCCTTTAAGTATACCTACTACTAGTAAATCTTCACCTTTAAAATCTTCTTCTATTTTTTTACCTAATTCATAAACTTTTGCTTTTATCTGTTCTTCTGTCAACATTTTTCCTGTAACTTTGTACATCTTGAATCCTCCCGCTTTCCATCTATTAACCTATATATTATAGCATACTAAAATATCAATTAAAATCTTTTTCATCATTTTTAAACCTAAATTAACAGCTTATCCATACTTTTTTGCTTTTTCTCTTAAAAATTTGGAATAAATATTCCTTTGTATTATAATCTATATGTAAATATATTAATCAGTTATTTTTATTAATTATATAATTTTATTTTTGGAGGTACTTTTATGAGCACAAATCATGGAGCTAATTTATATAGTTTATCTAGTAAGTATGGCTTTTCAAAAGAAGAATTTATGGATTTTAGCTCTAATATAAATCCTTTTGGTACATCAGATTTAGCCAAACAATACATTGTAAACAATATAGATATAGTATCTATGTATCCTGACCCTGATTACATAGACTTAAAAACTTCTATATCTAACTACTGTAAGTGTTCTATAGATAACATAGTACTTGGTAGTGGAGCTACAGAATTAATTTCATCTTTTATACATACAATTAACCCTAAACAAGTTCTTTTGCTTTCTCCTGTTTATTCAGAGTATGAAAAAGAACTGTCTAAAATTAATTGTTCTATAGATAAATATTTTGCTAACGAAGAAGATAATTTTCATATAGAATTAGAAAATCTTATAAAGACTATTAATTCTAAAGACTATGATTTAGTTGTAATCTGCAATCCTAGTAATCCAACTGGATTTGCATTTACTAAAATAGAAATAAGAGAATTATTAAAAAACACAGATAAGTTTTTAATGATTGATGAAACTTATGTAGAGTTTACTGATACAAATATATACTCTTCTACTCAATTAGTAGATGATTATTCTAATTTATTTGTTATAAGAGGAACATCAAAGTTTTTTTCAACACCTGGCATAAGACTTGGATATGGTCTTATATCTGATAATGATGTTAAGAATAAAATAAATAACAACTTAGATTTATGGAATATCAACATAGTGGCCTCTAAGATGGGAGAAATAATGTTTAGAGATTCAAACTTTATCTCTAATACTATTACCTTAATGAATACTGAAAGAAATTACTTACTTAGGGAGCTTAAAAGCATAGACAGCCTAGATGTATATGATACTCAAGGTAATTTTATATTATGTAAAATCAAAACACATGAATTGACATCTAAAGCCCTTCGTGAAAAACTAATTCCACAAAAAATAATAATAAGAGATTGTTACTCATTTGAAGGTTTAGATGAATACTTTTTTAGAGTATGTATATTAAAGCCTGATGAAAATAAATTATTAATATCATCTCTTAAAACAGTTTTTAAATAGAAAAAGACTAGATACAGATTAGCATAAAGAATACAAAAAGATACAATTATGAAAAACTTATAATTATAAATTATAAAAAAATGAGCTATCTCTTTTTGAGATAGCTCATTTTTATTTATTAAGAAATTAAGCGCTTTGTTTTTCTTTATTTCCTTTTTTGCTCATTCCATCATTTATCTTGTCTACAACAACTGCTATTGCATTGTCTCCTGATACATTACATGCTGTACCAAAACTATCTTGAGTTAAGTATAGAGCTATCATTAAGCTTGCAAGACCACCATCTGATGGTATTCCAACCATTGGTAAGAAAGGAAGTGCACTCATTATAGCTCCTCCTGGTGCTCCTGGTGCTGCAACCATTGCTATACCTAACATTGCAATGTAAGGGAATAACACATCGATTCCATGTGGCATACCATTCATCATTAAAACCGCTGTTGTAAATCCTGTTATAGATATCATACTGCCTGATAAATGTATTGTTGCACAAAGAGGTACAACGAATTCTCTTATTTGTTTACTTACTCCATTGTTTTCTGCACAACCAACATTAACTGGTATAGTTGCTGCTGAAGATTGAGTACCTATAGCTGTTAAATATCCAGGTATTTGATTTTTTAACATTTTGATTGGATTCTTTCCTGAGAATGCTCCTGCTGCTGTGAATTGACATGCCATATATACAAAGTGTAATGGTATTACTACTAAATAAACCTTCCAGAATACTCCTAATATTGTCCATACTTGTCCTGCTATAGTTATATTCGCAAAAGTTCCTGCTATGTATAATGGTAATAAAGGTATAATTACTGTTGACAACGTTTTCGTTACGATTTCTTGGAATTCTTGGAAGAAATTAAATAGAACTTCTCCTTTTCCATGATTTCTCAAAGCTGATATTCCAAGCCCCATTACAAATGCAAACACTATTGCTGCTGTTACATCTACCATAGGCTCTAGTGGAATTGTAAATATTGGTGCTAACATTCCTGCTTCTGGGTCTCCAATTTGACTTGCTACACTTGCATCAATAAAATTTGGAAATATTAACATAGACACTGCAAATGACAATACTCCTGCAATTAAAGTAGAACCATATGCTATTCCTGTAGTTATTCCTAATAACTTTCCTGCTCCTGTTGCTAAGTCAGCTATTCCTGCTGTTACAAATCCTATAATTATAAATGGTATAACAAACTTTAAGAATGCTGAGAATAAAGTACTAACTGTTACTAATATTTGAACTATTATTTCTGGTGCATAACTTCCGATTAAAATACCGACTATGATACCGATGATTAGTTTAGGCACTAAACCTATCTTTTTCTTACTCATAACTTTTACCCTCCATAAATTTTTTAGATTAAGTATTCTTGTACATTGAATACTTTGTCAATCATTGAATCCCCACTTCTTATGATAATAGAGTTTTATCTCTCCGTCAACAATTTAACCATTTTTTGTTAATAAAAAAAAGAATAACACATATAAAATGTTATTCTTCTTCATCTTTTATAGAAAATTCTACATTTTCAATTATATTTGAATGTTTCTCCTTTTTTGCAATGATTCTGTATTTATTAATTTCTTCATTCACAATACCTATGCTCCAAATTAATACTATAGCATCATCTATAAATCCAAATACTCCAGCAATCATTTCAGGTATTATATCAATACCAGATACAAAATAGGATACAGTAAAAACTAATACAGAAACTACTTTGACCTTATTAATTATATTTATTCTTTTATCTGTCATAAAATCTGGTAGTTTAAGTAAATCAAATATAAAAAGTAATCCAAACTTAGCATTTTTAAATCTTACTAAAATTTTTTTTAAAGTATCTAAAATTATATCAATAACTCTTTTTAAAAGTTCCATATTTATCACCTCTTATAATCATAGGTTACTCTACATTATAACCGATATAATTAATTTGATGAATATTTTAGATATAAATTTATTAATTAGTTTATACTTAAATTGTATTGCTTACATATGGAATGTTATATCTTAACTTAAGTATTTTAAATCATTTATAATTTTTTTAATAATATCAATTTATTTTTAATTATAACAACTCTATTCCTGCATTTCTAAAATTTTCAATCATATCTTGTGGCCATACTCCAACTTGCACTTCACCTATATGTGCCTTTTGCAAGAAATACATACATATTCTCGATTGACCAATTCCTCCACCAATTGTATATGGAAGCTCACCATTTAAAAGCATTTTGTGATAATCAAATTCTTTTCTATCTTCACATCCAGCAAGCTTTAACTGTCTATCTAGTGATTCTTCATCAACTCTAATTCCCATTGATGATAATTCTAATGCAGAATCTAGAACAGGGTTATAAAATAGTATATCTCCATTTAATTCCCAGTCATCATAATCTGGACTTCTTCCATCATGTTTTTCTCCTGATATTAATGTCTTTCCTATTTGTGTTATAAATACAGCTTTTTTATCTTTTACAATTTTATCTTCTCTTTCTTTAGGAGATAACTCTGGATACATATCTTCTAGTTCCTGTGATGTTATAAATGTTATTTCTTCTGGTAAAATTTCTTTTATACCTTCATACATACTACACACAAATATTTCAGTATCTTTAAATACTCCATATAATCTTTTTACAACATCTTCCAAAGTTTTTTCATTTCTGCTACTTTTTTCTATAACTAATTCCCAGTCCCATTGGTCTACATATAAAGAATGTATATTATCCAATTCTTCATTTTTTCTTATTGCATTCATATCTGTATATAAACCACTTCCAACTGCAAAACCATATTTTTTAAGAGCTAATCTCTTCCATTTTGCAAGTGATTGAACAATTTCTGCATTTTTATCCATAAATGGTATATCAAAGCTTACTGCTTTTTCTCCATTTAAATTATCATTTGCCCCTGTCTCAGGCAATACAAATAGTGGTGAAGAAACTCTTATTAGATTTAACTCATTACTCAATCTCATTTCAAAGAAATCTTTTAATTTTTTTATAGCTACTTGTGTATCAATTACATTTAGACTGCTTTTATAATCTTTTGGTATTATTGTACTCATACTATTCACTCCCTATATTTTATATATTTTTCCATTAAAAAAACCTCTCATCCCTATAAAAAGGGACGAAAGGTTGCTTTTCCGCGGTACCACCCTGATTAGTTTGAAATAAATTCAAACCCAGCTCATAATGTACAGATATTACTCGATACATCCCAATATGATAACGGTTTGGTTCCGACTAAGCCTACTCTTTTAAAATTTCAGTTAGCAACTCCAGGATGTTCTTCACTATAGACTTCATATTGGTCTCACACCATCACCAACTCGCTTTAATTACATTCTATACCTACTCTTCCTTTCAACGTCTTTAAAGTTTTATTTTTACTTTAATAAAAGTTAACTTTTATGTTTTCTATTTATTCATAATAGTATGATAAGTGATTAGTTAAATTTTGTCAAGTTTATTATTTTTTATTTTTTTGTATACTTTATAAATTTTTACCTATGCTTTATAAGTTTTCAAATGTAGTTTTTAATCTATCCATACCTTCTTTTAATAGAGATTGTGGGCATGCTACATTTATTCTTTCAAACCCAATACCTTCTTTTCCAAATATATAACCTTCATCAAATAATACATTGGCTTTTTTAAACATTAAATCTTCAAGTTCTACTTCATTTAATCCATAAGCATTAAAGTCTAGCCAAACTAGATATGTTCCTTCTGGATAAACAAGTTTAACTTTTGGTAAGTTTTCTTTTAAATATTCATCAATAAATTTTATATTATTATCTAGATATTGATTTAATTCATCAAGCCAATCTTCACTTTCATTATATGCTGCTATAGTAGCTACAATAGCAAAAGGATTTGGTGAAGTACCAACTCCAACAGCTGTAACTTCATCTAGATACTTTTTCTTTAATTCTTTATTATTCACTATTATATTGGATAATTGCATTCCAGCTAAATTGAATGTCTTACTTGGAGCTATACATGTAACTATCTTCTCTTTATATTCTGGGCATAATGATTGTAAAGGAGTATGTTTAAATCCTTTTCGAATTAAGTCAGAATGTATTTCATCTGCTATTATCCATAAGTCATATTTTTTGCATATTTCTACAACCTTTTTTAATTCTTCTTCTCTCCATACTCTACCAACAGGATTGTGGGGACTACAAAGTACAAGTACTTTATTATTGTCACACTTAGCTTTTTCTTCTAAATCAGCATAATCCATTCTATAAGTTCCATTTTCATATATTAGAGAATTGTTTACAACTTCCCTATTATTACTTTTTATCTTTGCTTCAAATGGATAATATACTGGTTTTTGAACTATTACTCCTTCTCCAGAGTTTGTTAATATTCTTACTAAAATAGCAACAGCAGGTACAACTCCAGGACTAAAAACAATATCTTCTCTATTTACTTCCCAGTTAAATCTTCTTTTGTACCACCCACAAACTGCATCAAAATATCTATCACTATTATTAGAACTATATCCAAATATTTTATGGTCAATTTTTTTATGTAATGCTTCTATTATTGGTTCTGCACATTCAAAATCCATATCTGCAATCCAAAAAGGTAAACCATCTTTTTGTGCTTTTGGTGAACAATTAGTTCTGAAATCCCACTTTACACAGTCTGTTCCTACTCTGTCTACAACTCTATCAAAATTATATTTATTCATTTAAGCCTCCTAAAAATATAAATTCTATAAATATTAAATTTGTCACTACTTGTAATCTAATGACATTTTATCACTCTACACACTATAATAATAACACTTTTTGCTCTAATAGATTTAAAATATACATATTTTTCCTATGATAGATTTTTTCGATATTATAAACACAACTTCACTACAACAAAATAAAAAGAGACTATTTATGTCAATAATATTGCAACTAACATAAAAATCTCTTTTCATATTTCTAATTTCATATTCCTAAATTTTTTTAATTATAGAGAAATTAATTTAATGCTATCCTAATCTCTTTTCAACTAGCCTACACCATATATCCACCCCATATTCTAAAGCTTTAGTATCAAATGTCACATTAGGATTGTGGAATCCTGGTGTAGCATCAGCACCCAGTCCAATATATGTAGTCTTACATTTTAGTTTTTGAGTATAATAGTGAAAATCTTCTCCACCAGAGTTTTTAAATACGCCTATAGATGCATCTTCACCAAGTACATCTTTGATAGTCTCTTCAGCTAAATTTACAAGACCTTCATCAAACTCTGCTGCTGGAACTCCATCTTTTGAAAGCAATATAGCCTCTGCATTTATGGAACTTGCAGCAGTTTTTATAGCATGAATAGCTTTTTCTTTTAATTCTTCTATTATTTCATTACTCTCTGCTCTTATATCTAAAGCCATAAAAGCTTCATCTGGTATATTATTATATGTTTCCCCTTTAACTGATATATTTGTAACTTTAATAGAATTTGGAACAGCTGGATTTACTCTTATTGCATTTATTGCATTTACTGCTAAACAAACAGCATCTACTGCATTTACACCTAAGTGTGGCTTAGAACCATGACAAGTAATACCTTTAATAGTAAATTCCATTATACAACTAGCACAATGATACATTGCAGGTATAGCCTTTCCTAATCTACAATCTTGACCAGGTCTTAAATGCATACCTACCATCTCTTCAACATCATCTAATAAACCAGAATCTATTACTCTCAATGCCCCATAAAGTTTTTCTTCACCTGGTTGAAAAATTATTTTAAGTTTTCCTTTTTTTACTAAGTCCCTTTCTTTTATTAAGCTCGCAGCTGTTAGAAGCATTGAAGTATGTCCATCATGACCACAAGCATGTATCATTTTCTTTTCTCCATCTATTATAAATTCTAATGCATCTATATCTGCCCTTATAGCAAATACTGGCCCTTCTTTTTTAGAATCTATTGTTACTATAATACCAGTTCCTGCAACTCCTTCATCTATATTTTCAAATCCCATTTTTTTAAGCTCTTCTAAAATAAATGTAGATGTCTTGTATTCTTCAAATCCTTTTTCTGGAATTGTATGCAAATAATCATACACCTTATGTACATAGTCAATATAACTTTTATTATTTTCCATAATATAATACCTCCATAAATTTTAATTTTACTCTATATTACTTGTTGTCTATACTACAAAATAGTTCATTATAAGCATTGCAATACATCCATTTAAAGTTGCTATTATAAACATATGTGGATAGTATTTAGTTTTTAATTCAGCTGTTCCTAACAACCTACCCATAAATTGTATCTGAGCCCCTGAAAGTAATAACATTGGTAAAAGTATTGCAACATGTGCTTGATTTATTTGACCTGCTGTAAACAAGCCAGCTATTACCCCAGAAGCTCCTCCCATTGATATAAATATTGTCATTATTGCAGTTGCTGCAACGCCTGGAAGTCCAAATATACTCATTACAGGTGTGAAAATTGTTCCTATTATATCTAAAAGACCAGTTAAATTGAATATAGAAATTATAGCAAAACCAAATATAACATTTGGAGCCATTGAATTTGTGCTTATTTGAAACCCATTTCTAGCTCCACCAATAAATGCATCTATCACATTTCCTTTTTTAACTTTTACCTCTTTTTTTGCTATATCACTCATATTAAGCTTCCTCCTTCTCGAATTTATTTAAGTATAATCTAAGTAAGTTTGCTCCAACAAATTTCATAATTAATATTAAGGCAAGTGGTATAAATATTGGAACATCACCTATAAATGGAAATAATGCTGCTCCTGAGGCAAAGAAATTTGTGATTGCTGATGCGCCAGAAAATTGAAATGCACAGAAAACAGCTTTTTGCTTTTCATCTATATATCCATCATCTTTAAGTTCCTTAGTCATAGATGCAGCAGCGTCTGTAGATTGTAAACTAGCTATTAAAGTTAATCCTGCAAATCCAGGTAATCCTAGTAATGGTTTTAATAGTGGACTAAGAAGTTTTTGTGCTGCTTTCATACCATCTAAGTGGTCTATAACTCTAACTATTCCAAGTGCAAACATAACTGATGGTATTAAAGTTAACGCATATAGCCATCCATCACGAGGACCAGTCCCTCCATCCCCTCTGAAGTTTGCAGCTAATGTACCTACACCATCATTAACTGTTCCCAATGAACCAAAGTTTCCTAATACATTATTAAAATCTAGTACTTTTAATGCTCCAGGTGCATCTTTAAATATTCCTGAAAAGAATAATGCTCCTAATATTAATGCTACATACCCATACCACTTAACTTCTACTTTTTCTGTTGTTGATTCTAGTTTGCTCATATAAATTCTCCCTCCTGCTTAAATAAATTTTATTAGTACACCTTTTTATTAAGCAAAACCCATGCCAATACTTTAATAATAATATTTTTTCATTTATTTTTTTATAGTTAATTTTTTACATCATATAAACTGCTTGCAATTGCTAACTTTTTAAATTTATATTTATGTACCTTTTGTTGACATACAGTAGAAAAATCTTTATATTATAAAGATTTCTCTCTATAATTTTTCAAACTAATTTTATAAACAGGATTTTATAGGATAAAAACCTACAAAAACCTATTATTTGGACAAATATATAAATTTATCATGTTATTTGTTGTATAATATAACTTGTTCTGCTCTTAAAAAAGCAAACTAAATATTACCTTAGTTAGGAGAAATAAAATGGACAGAAAAAAATTAATCCTTATAACATATGATAAATTAAATGCTGACCACTACAAAGAAGAGTTAATAAGCTTTTTTGGAGATGAAATAAGTATAGAAACACAAAACATACTTGATGGTATAAAAGAGAATTTAGAGGGCGATGTAGTTCTTTCTCTATCACCTTTAACCAGTAATTTTTTAATAAAGCACTTTAAGGAAGATATTGAAATTATCCATGGAACAAAAGCACTTTCAAAGCTTGGATATGATAAAATGATGAAACTACCTCCAGATACAAAATCATTACTTATGACTACAAATAAAACTTCAGCGTTTGAAATGGCTACTTATCTATATAAAATAGGAATAAATCATATCGATTTTGTACCAACATACCCAAACTGTGAAGAAATATATGATTTAGATACAGCTATAACACCAGGCCAGACTAGATTTATACCAAAATACATAAAAAATATAGTTGACTTGGGTTGGAGAAAAATTTCATTAGATACATATATGTCGTTACTAGTAGTATTAAAGTTAAAAAACGAGAAATTTATAGAAAAACTATACAAGCTATCTAAGGAAATACTTAGTCATGACTTTTTAAATACATCATTAGATAATATATCTAAATTAAAAACTATACTCTATATGACTATTGACGAAATTGGAGATGGATTAATATTTTTCAATACATTCAACAAGGTTACATTTGTAAATAAATCTTTACTAAGCATGTTAGAATTAGATGAAAGGCTCATAAAGTCTCCTTCTCTAATGGAATATTTACCAAAAAGTTTTTTAGATAAAATCACAAAAAACTTAGACATAGATAATATGATTATATATATAGATGAAATAGACAAGAAATTTATACTATCAAAAAAACCATTTTATCTTTATAAAAATATAGAAGGTTGCTTAATCACACTAAAAGATGTAAGCAAGATAGAAATACTAGAGCAAAAAATAAGAAGTGACTCTGTTAAAAGAGGTTATATAGCCAAGTACAAGTTCAATAATATAATTGGAAATAGTGCTGTTATAAAGGATTGTATTAAAAAAGCAAAAAAAATGGCACTCACAGATAACCCCATACTAATAACTGGCGAAACAGGTACTGGTAAAGAAGCCTTTACTCAATCAATACACAACCATTCTCATAGAAAAAATAAACCTTTTGTTGCAATAAATTGTGCTTCACTACCAAGTGAGTTACTTGAAAGTGAACTATTTGGATATGAAGATGGTTCTTTTACTGGAGCAAAAAAAGGTGGAAAGAGGGGATTGTTTGAATTAGCTCATACTGGAACCATATTTTTAGATGAGATAGGAGATATGCCACATGATTTACAAGTAAAGCTCTTAAGAGTTTTACAAGAAAAAGAAATAAGGAAAATTGGTGGTACAAATATTATTCCAATTGATGTAAGAATACTAGCTGCTACAAATAAGGACTTAGAAAAACTAATTTTAGAAAATAAGTTTAGAATGGATTTGTTTTACAGGATAAGTATGTTCACTTTAGAGTTACCTCCTCTTAGAAACAGATTGGAAGACATACCGCTTCTTTTGGAATCATTTTTAAAAGAACTTCCCTATAAAAATATTAAACTTGATAAAAGCCTATTAATGGCTTTAAATTCTTATCCTTGGATGGGCAATATTAGAGAATTAAGAAATTGTATTGAATATATGGCTTATATGGGTTCTAATCAACTTACAATAAATGACTTGCCACAAAATATATCTTCAAAATTAAATAATCATAATATGTTAGGAAATATATCTATATTTCATGATTTAAATCAATATGACAAAAACATATGTATTGCTATCCTAAAATCACTATATATAAAGCCTATGGGAAGAGCAAAACTTATGAAATTTATGGAACATAATGTTACAGAATATGAAGTAAGAAATATGCTAGAATATTTAACTTCTAATGAATATCTAAATCCTGGTAAAGGAAGAAAAGGTACTTCTATTACTGAAAAAGGTATAAAAATTATAGAAAATAATATAGTTTAATTTTATAGTAATTCAAATTTACTACTTTAAGGCTTATATCTATAGTTATAAATATTATTTTACTATAACTTATTATAAATTAACAAAATATACTTTCCGCAAAAAAGCTATGAAATAATAATTTTTATTATTAGTTTCATAGCTTTTAATATTAATATATTAATTGATTTAATATTACTGATTGATAATTATAAAGTGTATCTGTTAAAGGTATAAACTCTGAACCAATACCAAATTTTAATTCTGCAAACGCCTCTAAATAGTCTGGGTCACATACATCTTCCTGTGTTAAATCTTGAAGTACCATTTCAGTCGCAAGATAAGTTGCTAATGATGGTATAAAAGCATCCATTGGCATAGGATATCCACCAAGTCTATTTGACATGCCAGCAGCTTTAGCCTTTTCACTTATCATATCATTTATCTTGTCATAATTTTGAGCATCCTTTTTAGCTATTTTAAGTCCCATAACTCTAGGATACGTATCTACTGGTGATGGATTACTTTGCTCTGCAACTATATATTTTAACTCTAAAGCTTTAGTTAATATAACTTCATCCATATACTCATTTACGCCAAATACATTTATATCTTTTCCATACTTCTTAACTTGTTTGTCAATATCTTCATTTAAAAATTGCTTCATTTTGACTTTATCTTCTTCTGTATTTACATTTGGTGTATCAACTTGTACAAATTGCATTCCTAAATTTCTACAAGTCTCTTTAATTTTTTCCAGTCTTTTAGCGATATTGGCATCTTTCAAATCATCCTTAGATGCATAATGAATAAAAACTTTTGCTCCCAATTCCTTTGAACGTTCAGCTAATAACTTTCCTCTTCCCTCTGTATCAATCCCTAGATTTACATCTACATATTGACTCAATTGGTTTTTGTCCTCTCCCATTGGAGCTGAAATAGTTACTATTTCTGGACGTTTTTCTTTTACCTTTTGTAATGCTGGTAAAAGGCCTGCTTGGTCTGTTGATACTACAATCGCCTGAATTTCTTCGTCATCAGCCAATTTTACTATTTCATTTATAGACTTATCTATATTAGAAGTAAAGTTTTCTGGCAACACAACATGTTTTATAGTTCGCTCAACTCTAGTTTCACCATCTTTTTCTTTATCAGTTTCATTAGCTTCCTTATACTCTTTTGCTAAATCTTCTACTATATTGTATTGTACTTTATTTTCAGATAATGGCTGAGTTACTACTGCAACTTTAAAATCATCAATGGTTTTCTCTTTATCATTTTTGCCTGTAATTAAGCTACAGCCCGTAAGTCCAATGATTAAACATATAGATAGCATAAATGCTGTTATTTTTTTAAGCATTAGTTAAAACCTCCTAAATTTGTACTTTCTTATCACTATTACTAATTTTATCATACTTCAAAGAAAAATTATATTATAAAAAATTATATCCCAACTATTAAAATCCAATCTAAAAAGTACTATAGGCAGATTAGATTTTAATTAAATCTACCCATAGTACTAAAAAATTATATATTATAAAATTAAATTAATTATAAATTACTATGCTATTTGTTTGTTGCTTTTTATGAAGTTACCAACTATTCCACCCAATATAGCTGGTATTACCCAGTTAAAGCCCAAACCTGCAAGTGGTAAACTTTGTATAAATGGAACAGCTCCTGTCATTCCATTTACAGCTGATAATACACTAACTACTAATGTAACATATGCTGCACCTTTAAATGCATTATCATTTTTTATATGCTTACCAGCCAATTCCATGATAACTATTGCTAATAAAACAGGATATATTGTTTGTAGAATTGGAACTGATATAGCTATTATAGCATCAACACCCAAATTAGATATAAGCATACTAGCCACACATATACCTATAACTAGTTGTTTGTAAGTTGCTTTACTTATTCCTTCAAAATAAGTTGAAATTGATGCTGTTAGACCTGTAGAAGTAGTTAAACAGGCAAGTGCTACAATTACACCTAGAATTATCTTTCCTACTTGGCCATATAATAGTATACTAGTTATCTCAACTAATAAAGATGCTTGAGGTATGCTAGTATCATATAAAGTTGAAGCTGTTGCTCCTAGATAAGTAAGACCACCATATACTAATGCTAGGAATACACAGGCTACAAAACCAGCTTTAATAGTCATACCTATTTGGTCTTTATCTGATGTATATCCTTTAGCTACTATAGACATTAACATTATAGTAGCCATAGAAGCTGCACCTAGAGCATCCATTGTTTGGTAACCTTGTGATATACCTTCACCAAATAGATTTTTATCTATCATATGTTCTGGACTCATAGGTCCTGCTGGAGATATTATCCCTTTTACAATTAGAACAAATAATACTAATAATAACGCTGGAGTTAAATATTTACCTATTATGTCTATAACTTTAGAAGACCTAATCGTAAATGCTAAAGTTAAACCAAAGAATATTACTGAAAATACTGCTTTAGCTACTGCTCCATGATCTCCAAATATAGGTATAATACCCATTTCATATGTTGTCGCACAAGTTCTTGGTATAACAAGAAGTGCTAAACATGCTAGAGCAGCTACACTCATTACTCTTGCTAATCCTTTACCTGCTCTTCTAAGTACATCATCCATGCTTCCTTTACATCTTGCTGTTGCTATAATAACAAGCATTGCTATACCAGCATCTGCAACAACAAAGCCAACAAGAGGAATTAACCAGTCTTTACCGGATTCCATTCCTAAAAATGGAGGGAACATAAGATTTCCTGCGCCAAAGAACATAGAAAACAAAGCAAAACCAACTATAAAAATATCTCTCATCTGCTTACTCACACCAAACTACCCCCTTTGAAAATATTTTGAATATTAAGATAATCTTACTTTATTTTCATAAAAATGTCAATCTGGTAAAAATTCTCACATTGTTAACGTTTTCCCAATTTAATATTTGCATATAATTTTCATTTTATGATAATTCCCATCAGTTTTGTTAAATCGATTGCTTGCGACACATCAAAACAAGCTCCTCTAATATCATTTATTCCTACTTCAATACCTTCAATATTATTAGTAGTAAAATCTACTCCAGAAAGTTTAGTTCCATTAAAATTCGCTTTTTTTAAATTTGTATACTCGAATACTAAATTTTCATTTTTTACTTCCTGAAATACAGAATTTTCAAAATTTGAATCTAAAATAGAAACTGTCTTAAACTTAGAAAACGAGAAGTTAGAATATCTACCTAAAACATCCTTAAATAATACGTTTTTAAGTATACAATCATCCAATCTAACTCCTATTAATTTACTGTCTTTAAATTCAACTCTGTATATACTTCCTCCATCGAAAGATGTATTAGATAAATTACAGTTTTCAAATACTACATCAAGTAAGTCAATCTTTTTTAAATTACAATTTTCAAAGGATACATTTCTAAATATACAAGATTCAAAACTTGCTCTTGTAATATCCAAATCACTTATAACCTCATTTTCTATAGTTTTATTAAATATTTTTTCATCATTGAATATATCATCTAATATAGCTTCAATATTTTCAACATTTTCTAATTCTCCTGTAAATTTAGGCTTTTGTACTTTAATAATCTTAGTCATTTTCTCCTCCACTATAAATTATATTATTTTTAAATTGATTTTTATTATTATATTAAGCTATTATATGTACTTTCAATATATTAAAAAGTTTTTACGAAACATTCTTGTATTCAGTACATTTATAATTATATCACAAACTTATTTCTAATGAATTTCCATTAATAGTATAAATGTTATAGAAGTATAACGTTTATTATACTTCTGTAACATTTATCTTTAGAAATAATTATTTTTTATAAAAAATTACCTCAATTTTTTATAAAATCGACAAAAAAAACGAATAATTTCTTTAAATTTATTGTAAATAATACAATATTACGATATAATACAACAGAAAAACAAATAGAAAATGTTCATATAATATTAGTAATAT
>NZ_JAGWCS010000078.1:0-18777 GCF_020657705.1 Clostridioides sp. ZZV15-6598
GATATATATTGGAAGCCTATAAAATTAGAGTTTTCAAGTAATTTTAATGTAAAATATTGGAATTATTCAATATAAAAATAGATGATATCAGTAAATGTAGATAGAATTTCGTTATAATAAATCAAAGCATAATATATAAGGAGACAAAATAATAATTTGTCTCCTTATATATTAAACTATTATTAAATACTATACAAATTTTAAGTACAATATAAATTGATTATACTGTAACATTATTAACCCCATTTTCTTCCCATTGCTTAATTTCTTTTAACCTAGCAATTATCGGTAAATGCTGAGTACACTCAATTTCACATTTTCCACAAGCTACACATTCTTTAGCTTTTGCCTTACTATTCATTGTATAATTCCAATGTGCTAGACCATAAACCGATTTTGTCATTTCTTCATCACTCTTTTTAAACATCTGTTTTTCATTATAGAAAAGCATATATGCTGGAGTGTTTATATCTTTTGGACATACTTTACAATATCCACAACCTGTACATATTTCATTCATATTTTTACTTAATCTAGTTTCAATATCATGTATATCTTCATCTGAATATATTTTATTTTCATCTGCAATTTTACAAGCATCATCTATATCCTGCTTTTTATTAACTCCTATTAACGATATATTTATTTGTGGAATTCCTATGTTAAATCTTAAGGCTGATTCTATAGCACTTTCACCTTCTCTTGTTAAAAAAGAAAGCTCTTCATTGTACTTTGGAATAGTTCCACCACTTAATGGATTCATAGCTACAACACCATATCCACTTTCAATAGCATGTTTAGCACCTTTTAATCTATATGGAAAGTTTAGTATATTAATTCCCATAGTAACACCTTCAAACTTATTTTCATCAAGAACTTTTATGACTTCATCTCCTGGCTGATGAGATGAAAATACTATGTGGTCTATTAATCCTTCTTCTTTACACTTTAATAGACCCTCATACTGACCTCCAGTTCTCATTGCAAATTCATAATGTTCCATTTTTCTAATATTCCATATATGATAGAAATTTATTTTAGATACGCCCAATCTCTCTATTGACTTTTTCACAGCATCTATTGCTTTTTCTGCTGTATCATACACTTTTGGCTTCCCTTTTGTAGATATGTAAAAATCTGTTTTACCATCTTTTATCATTTGCCTAAATGCTAGTCCAAATATATCCTCACTTCTGTCATCACAATACCCTGGTGCTGTATCAAAATAGTTAATGCCTTTTTCATATGCATATTTAATTAAATCTGCATTTTCTTGGTCACTTTTTTCTAAATCAAATCTTAATCCTCCATATCCAACTACTGAAACCATTTTCCCAGTCTTTCCATATTCAACGTATCTCATAATAAATTCCTCCTTAGGTATATTAAGACTCAATTTCTTTATAAAAAATATTATACCATAAATATTTTCAGAAAATATTTATGGTATAATATTTTTTTTATGAATTATAAATTTTTATACTTAGGTCTTTATAGTCAAATTAAAAACTATAAAAAGGTTCAATATGAACTATTACTTGAGCATTTTCATTAATTTCTTCTTGTATTTGCTTCTCAATTTTATGTGTTAAGTCATGTGATTGCTCCACACTTATAAATGGGTCTACCATTACATGCATATCAATATAAATAACACTCTTACTACCTCTACTTCTAATATTGTGCACATCTCTCACTTCATTAAATTCAAACACAATTTCCCTTATATACTCTTCATCTACAGCTACTCTATCAACTAAAATTCCAATAGATGGTTTAAATATTCCATAAGCTGAATAAATTATAAACCCAGAAATAATAATAGGAACTACAGATTCTATTATTACTGGAAATCCTAACTTAACACCAACTAAAGTAACTAATACTCCTAAAGACACAAATATATCACTTCTTGTATGCAATGAATCTGAAATCAAGACATAACTATTCAGTTTAGTTCCAACTCTATATTCATATATACAGACAGCAATATTTATAAAAAGAGTAATAACTAGAGCAATTAAACTTTCTATAGTTATAGAAGGTGTAATTGGGTTTGCTATTCTTGATATAGAACTAAGAATTATCTTAACTGCTATAAAAAATAACATACCACTAATAAATAAACTGGTTATAATTTCAAATTTTTTATGCCCATAAGGATGATCTTTATCTTTTGGTTTAGATGCAAAAAAAATACCTATTAATCCTACTATATTAGACGCTCCATCTGACAGAGAATGAAATCCATCTGCTGTCATACTATAACTTTTAATTTTATTACCAATAATTATTTTTAATAATGCTACAGCAAAATTGGCAAATAAAATTATCCATAACACTTGCTTCACTTTTTTATAATTATCCATAACTGTATACCTCCTCCCTTCGATTTAATCGAAAAAAGACTATGTATCAATATCAATTAACTAGATAAGCAAATTGTATATACGCACACTTACTATATTTATATTCAAAGTTGGTTGTACTTGTTCATTCAATTTAAAAATTAATTACTAATTAATAACTATAGTACAATTTCTATATACAAAAAAATAAGCTATAAATAGTATTTCAAATACTATCTATAACTTAAATTCCTAATATAAACTATTAATTTTCTATACTAAACCTTCTTTAACTAAGAATGAATGAGCAACTTCTTCTGGTGATTTTCCAAGCTCATCAACTTGATAGTTAAGTTCTCTCATAGTTTCTTCATTTATTTTTCCTGAAAGCATATTCATCACTTTCTCTAACTCAGGATATTTCTTTAGAGTATCTTGTCTCACTAATGGAGCTGCATAATATGGAACAAAGAAGTTTTTGTCATCTTCTAATATTTTAAGATTAAACTTTTTAATAAGACCATCAGTTAAAAATGCATCTACAACTTGAGATTCATTATTGTCTAAAGCTGTATATCTTAAACTTCCATTCATAGCTTTTACATCTTTGAATTTTAAACCATAATCTCTAGAAATACCTACAAAACCATCTTCTCTATTTTCAAACTCTAAAGTTGGTGAGAAAGTAAAGTCACTACTATATTTAGTTAAATCAGAAATAGTGTTTATTCCATACTTCTCCGCAGTTTTAGGCATCATAGCTAATGTATAAGTATTGTTAAATCCAATAGGGTCAAGTAGAGTTAATTGATTCTCTTTCTCCATAGTATCTTTAACAACCTTATATGCTTCATCAGCATCTTTAATTGGAGCATGCTTCATTACATTTACTAAAAGTGTACCTGTATAATCTACATACATATCAAGTTCACCAGACTTGATAGCATTAAATGCAACAGATGAACCACCTAGATTTAAATTCTTTTTAACGTTAAGGTCTGTATTTTTCTCTATCAATTCAGCATAAACATTACCAAGTATAAGTTGTTCTGTATAATCTTTAGAACCTATAGTTATTGTCTCTTTTTTACTTGAAAAACTTGAACCAAAAGTAACAAATAACATTGCAATAATTATTATAGCAGATACTACTTTAAGCCCTATATAATTTTTCTTTGGAGCTTTTGGGTTTAACCCCTTTGGAGTAACTGCAACTTCAATCTTACTAAATAAATAATCAACTAGTAATGCAATTATACATGATGGAATTGCTCCTGCTAAAATCATATTGTTATTTACAGTTTGTACACCTGAAAATACTAAATATCCCAGACCACCAGCACCTATAAATGCTGCAAGAGTCATAAGACCAACAGCTGTAACAGCAGATATTCTAACCCCACCCATTATTATAGGCAGAGCTAAAGGAAACTGTATTTTAAATAAAGTTTGGTTTCTTGTAAGACCAATACCTTTAGCAGATTCTAATACTACTGGGTCAATACTTGTTATACCTATATACGTATTCTTTACAATCGGTAATAATGAATATACTACTACCATAAATATTGCTGGTTTACTTCCTATACCAAGTACTGGTACAAGAAGACCCAAAAGTGCCATTGATGGAACTGCTTGAACTAAGTTTACAAACCCAAGCACAATTTTTCTAAGAGATGAGATTCTTGAAATAATTATTCCTAGAGGGACACCCACTAGTATAGCTATCAAAATAGATGTAACAGTTAAGCTCATATGTTGTATCAAAAGCTCTATAATCTTATCTTTTTGCAATAGTATAAAATTAAAAAAATTATCCAAGGACGCTCACCTCCATCTCTAGGAATTGCTCACTTAAAACAGAAAGTAAACTACTTCTAGTAATCAGTCCTACTAGTTTATTTTCACTTGAAACAACTGGAATATATCCAACTGAATTACAGTTCATTATATTTAGTATTTCCACTAAATTATCACCTTCATTTACATGCAAAGGCTCTTTTGACATAATATCACCAAGCAATGTCGATTTATCATGAAGATCTTTCATATCTTTTACAGTAACAATACCTTTTAGTGTTCTAGCTCTATCTATGATTAGTAAGCTATCAACCTTACTTGTTCTCATAATTTCTATACCTTGAGTTACAGTTCTTGTTGAATTAACAGCAATAGGATTCTTTATCATAATATCCTTTGCTTTTATATATTCTGGATTATCCCAAACTCTGTCTTCTCCAATAAAATCTTTTACAAAATCATTTGCTGGATTTCTAAGTATGTTTTCCGGAGTATCATACTGTGCTATTCTTCCATCTTTCATAATACAAATCTTATCAGCTATCTTTAAGGCTTCATCCATATCATGAGTTACAAATATTATAGTTTTTTTCAGTTCATCTTGAAGAGAAAATAATTGTTCTTGTAAAGATGTTCTTGTTATTGGGTCTAAAGCACTAAAAGGCTCATCCATTAATATTATTTCAGCATCAGTTGCAATGGCTCTTGCAACGCCAATTCTTTGCTGTTGACCCCCACTAAGCTCTGAAGGATACTTATTTAAAAAATCATCACTATCAAGACCTACCATTTCAAGTAGTTGTAAAGTTCTTTTCTCAATTTCTTCAACTGACTTTTCCTTTTTTAAACGTGGAATTAACTCTATATTCTCTTTTATTGTAAGATGAGGAAATAGACCTGTGTTCTGTATAACATATCCTATTTTCCTTCTAAGTTCTATTTCATTTTCCTGAGAAATTGGTTTACCATTAATATATATTTCACCAGATGTAGGTTTTATTAATTTGTTTATAAGCTTCAAAGTAGTAGTCTTCCCACAACCACTTGAGCCAATTAAAACTACCAATGTGCCTGTTTCAACAGCTAGAGAAATATCATCTAATACTACATTATTTCCCATTTTCTTGGTTACGTTTCTTATCTCTATCATAATTTATCATCCCCTCTTTCGACAAGCAACCTTTGTTAACACAATAAGTTGTTTTTATAATTATATCACAATATCCCCTTTATGTAAACAAAGTACGACTTTTGGGTTAATACATATTAGTAGACATTACTATAAATATCAAGCATTTGTATACAATATTCAAATTCAAAAAATATAAAAATAATAAAAAAATCTTGATAAAATAATACAACACTAGCCTTAATTATATATAATTAAAACTAGTGTTAATTCATTCATTTAAACAAATAGTCATAGTTGAATACTATCCATATACTCAAATAAAGTAATGTCTTTGTAAGTTTCTTTTTTGTCACTTAAGTTTGATATTGTAACTCCTAATAGTCTAATTTGTTTTCCATTCATTTCAACATTTCTCAATAAATTGTCAACACCATTTCTTATATCATTATATTCATCAATATAATGTTCTAAACTAAGACTTCTAGTTATCTGTGTAAAATCCTCATACTTAACTTTTAATGTCAACGTCTTTCCAAATTTCTCAGAGTTTTTTAATCTATGACATACTTCCTCACAAATTTCATCAAGGATATTACGTGTTTCTTCTTCGTCAATATCTAAGTTATGGCTTAGTGTGGTCTCTGCTCCCACAGATTTTCTAACTCTATTTGGCTCTACTGGTCTATCGTCCATACCCCTTGCAAATTTATATAAGTCGTATCCTTTTTTCTTAAATATGTTCTCAAGTTCAAATAAATCTAAACACCTTAAATCATATCCTGTTTTTATACCTAAATTTTTAAGAGTATTTGAAGTGACTTTTCCAACACCAAAAAATTTATTTACAGGTAATTTATCTAAAAAATCCTGAGCATTTTCTTCATTTATTACAGTCAAACCATTAGGCTTTTTTAGGTCTGATGCTATCTTAGCAAGAAATTTATTATATGAAATACCTGCTGAAGAGGTAAGTCCAACTTCTCTAAATATATCTCTTTTAATTTGCTTTGCTATTTCAATTGACGAGTCAATATTCTTTTTATTTTTTGTCACATCTAAATATGCTTCATCTAAAGATAGTGGCTCTACTAAATCTGTGTATCTATAAAATATATTTCTTATTTGATTTGATACACTTTTATAGACCTCAAATCTAGGTCTTACAAAAATTGCATATGGACATCTATTATAAGCTACAGCGGATGGCATAGCTGAATGTATACCAAATTTTCTAGCCTCATAAGAACATGTTGCAACTACTCCTCTGCTTTGTGGATTTCCACCAACAACTACAGGTCTACCTTTTAATTTTTTATTATCTCTTTGTTCTATAGATGCGTAAAAAGCATCCATATCTATATGAATTATTTTTCTATGAAGTTCCATTCTTATCACCTTAAAGTATAAATAGATTAAATTTATTTACATCACTGTTTTAATTATACCAAACTTATGTTTCTTTATGCTATTTTTTCATTTATTTTATTTATATATCAATATTTTCTCTTACTAAAACAGCTTGTAATCAACTAATTCAATATAATTTATAAAAAATCATAAAAAACACTTGCAAAAACTAGGTAAAAGCTTTACAATAGGTATTCCAAGGAACTAAATTAAAATTCCTTATGGATAACAGTATATATATTAATTTAAATGGGATGTTTTAAAAACAAAAGACTGCCTTATACAAGACAGTCTACTGATTTTATTATAATTGTAATGGACTGCTCAAACTATTACTTTAAAACAGCCCATATTTTTTTGTATAATTATATTTTTAGCTATAGTAAAGATTTTGTGAAGGATACTCTGGGTCACAAGTTACATCTATACCAAGCTTTCTAAATGTTTGTTCATCATCTCTATTTAATATAGTAGTAGAATGTGCTTGACACCCTTTTAATAAAGCTAACTTTTCCATAGCAAATTGTGCAGTTGGATTAGTTACAGCACAAATACTAAGAGCCGTTAAAACCTCTTGACAACTCAGTGAAACATTTCTACTTGCTAAAGTTTTTGTTTTTAAATTTATAATAGGCTCTAATATTACAGGTGATATTAAGTGCATATCATCAGATATATTAGCTAAGTGCTTAATTGCATTTAGTACTGCTGCTGCTGTTCCATTCATTAAGTCAGAACCTTTACCAGTTAATATTGTCCCATCTTCTAATTCTAGTGCCACTACAGGACAAGTATCATTTTTATCAGCATTTTCTTTTAACTTATTGCTGTAATTTCTAGCAGGTAAAACAACTTTTCTATCTTCTGGCTTTAAGTTAAGTTCTTCCATAATCATTTTCATTCTATCATAAGCACCTTTATCAACTTGTCCCTTTTTATACTCACAAGCAGTTTTAAAGTATCTTCTTATAATTTCTTCTATAGAAGCTTTTCTTATTACTTCATCATCTATTATTCCAAAACCAACTCTATTAACACCCATGTCAGTTGGAGATTGGAAAATTGATTCTTTTCCAGTTATTTTTTCTATTATTTTTTTAAGCACTGGGAATAACTCTAAATCTCTATTATAGTTTACTGACATCTCGCCATACGTTTCAAGATGGAATGAATCTATCATGTTTACGTCTTTTAAATCTACTGTAGCTGCCTCATAAGCTATGTTTAAAGGATGTTTCACAGGTATATTCCAAACTGGGAATGTTTCAAATTTAGAATATCCAACCACATTTCCTCTTTTATTTTCATGGTATAACTGACTTAAGCAAGTACCAAGTTTTCCACTATTAGGTCCTGGTGCTGTTACTACTACAATTGGCTTTGTAGTTTCTATATAATCATTTGCTCCATATCCTTCATCACTAACTATAGTTTCAACATCTGAAGGATATCCCTTTGTTGGATAATGTTTATAAACTTTGATTCCTCTACGCTCTAACTTATTTATGAATACAGTTGTTGCAGGTTGTCCCTCAAACCTAGTGATTACTACACTATTTACATCTAGTTCATAACCTCTTAAATCATCTATTAATCTTAGAACTTCCATATCATAAGTGATACCAAAGTCACCTCTTATTTTATTTCTTTCTATATCTCCTGCATACACGCAAATTACAACTTCAACTTTTTCTTTCATGTGTTGTAATACTTTTATCTTTGCATTTTCATCAAACCCTGGAAGTACTCTTTTTGCATGAAGGTCCCCCATTAATTTTCCTCCAAACTCCAAATAAAGTTTGTCAAAATTATTTACTCTTTCTAAGATATATTTAGACTGCTCTTCTAAATATTTTTTGTGGTCAAATCCTATTTTCATCTTAACACCTCACTAAATTAAATTTCTTTTTGATAACAGTATATTTATATATATTTTTTTAGTAAAACATCTTATAAAAAAATGTTAATACTTTTTCACTCAAAGTAATATTATACATTTAAGATTAATTTTTTTCAAGATAGTTTTATGGTAAATAAGATATACTTATATTATTAATAAAATAAGAATATTATATTTTATATATTTAAATATAATATTCTCATCTTAACATTAATTTATTTTAATATTTTTATACATACTTTGTTTTAAATTTAAAAACGCTTTTATTCTAAATTTAAAACTTCCCTAATATCTTCTATTCCTTGATAAACTTCTTTTTTAGAAAAATTCATAGCCTCTAATTCTTCATCAGTTTTTTCCATAAGCATAGTATAAAATTCTATTGCTATATACTGCATATTTTCACTACTTACAGTTTTAGCTTTATCAAATAAAATTTCTTCTGCTTCATTCACATTTCCCTGGAAAACTAATCTTTTTAAAGTTATTAATATAACTTCTTCTTCAGTATTATATACTAAGTCTTTTTCTTCATATTCACTGTACTTTTTCCCCAACAAGAGTCTTGCAACCATAAGTTTTATCTCATTGAAAATCTTATCCACTATAGCCATATTTACATCTCCTATAAATAAAATTTATTTTCTTTTTAATTATACCAAACTTTATAAAAAAAATTATTGTATGTAAATAAAATAATGAATAAATAAATTTTGAATAATAAAAAAAAGAAGGTAGCGGGGGATCTCCGACTACCTTCAAACACTAGATTGTGATTGGTTTGGTATTTTGTTTATACCCACCATAAGCTTCTTTAAATCATTTAAATTGATTTTTTTAGCATCCACATCCTCCATCAAAAACGTCACCACATTCGCAAAGTATTAATAATAATATTAAGAAAGGTATCCATGCACATAAGTCCATTTCAGCCCAACAGTCTTGGAATGCTAAGAATAAGAAAAATAATATTATTATCCACCAAGCACATCCGCCAAATCCGCCTTCACCAAAAAATCTATCCAACATAATATGTTACCTCCTAGTTATTTTGTATGTGGAGTTTCAGCTCCTAAAATATACTATGTTTAAGGGGTCATATTTGCTAATGATTTTTTTAAATTTTTTTATACAATTTTTCAGAAAACACTACTGACTTACACTTAACTTATTTCCATCACTATCTATAACTATGCCTCCATTAGAAGTAAGAAAAGTTTTTATATCTAATTTTTTTAGTATTTCTAATACTTCTTCATCAGGTTCTTTTTTCTGTGAGCAAGTAATAGCAGCATATTTTGGTGAAATAGATTTTAAAAATGCTTCACTTAATTTATCATACCTTCCATGATGAGGAATTTTCACAAAATCGTATTTTAAAGTATTTTCACTTATAAATTCAGTTAAACGTTTTTCTTCTGCATCTCCTGCAAATAAAAAGTTGTGTTCTCCATAATTTATACTAGTGATTATTGAGTAATCGTTTGAACTCTCATACTCACTTTTTAAAGCTGGCTGTATACTTATCTTTGCATTATTAACTACAATATTCATTTTTTCTTTCAATACCGTAGGATCTATACCAGTTTTTTTGAGGGAGTTAATATATTCATCATATTGTTTACTGTCTTTTTTATAATTTGCTTGTATTAAATTATTCACTTTAACACTGGACAACACACTATCAACTCCACCTATATGGTCTTTATCTAAATGAGTTAAAATTAAATAATCAAGTGTATTTATACCTTTTTCTTTTAACTTATTAACTATTTGTTCACCATTTTTATCTTCTCCTGTATCAATCATTATAGCTTTATTGCCTATCTCAATTAATATGCAATCTGACTTTCCAGTATTTAGTATAGTAGTTTTAAATGCATTATTTTCTATATCATTTTGAATATTATTTTGACTCATACTATTTTTCTCACTATCTAAATAAGATTTACTTGTTGGTTTTGTCTTACCATTAGCAGTTACATTTACTACAATCAATAGCACTACAATCAAAGATACTGTTGTAATTAAAAACATGATGTCTTTTAATATTATTTTCTTCATTCAAAAGCTCCTATAAATTTTATTTATTACATATTTATAGTATAGCAATGCTGACATAATAAAATACACCTAGAAAAAGGGCAAATTCTAGGCATATTTGTGGCATTAAATATAACAAATAGTTTAGTTTTATAATTGTAACTAAGTATTTTTAAGACATCAATTAATACTATCTTTCTAAATTTAAATCTTCAAATTCTTTTATTTTATCATTAGATAAAACACTCTTCTTAGTTGATTGTCCATTTTTTCTATCAAAAGTGTTTTTAGCTTTTGCACCTGATAAGAACTTACCAGCTCCATTAATGCAACCTTCTTCGCACATCATTCCTTCTATAAAATTCCCTTCTAATCTACCTAATTTAGCCATTGTCATTGTTTTCTTAATTTGTCTTGGTCCAGAAACTTTTATAGGCTCAAAATCAAAACTGATGCCTTTTTCAGCAATATAATTCTGTATTGATTTTGTGAGCCCACCAGACGCTCCAAAGCCTCTTCCAAAAATTGAACCATCATTTATATCATCATTTGAGCATTTTGACAAATCTACATTAAAAGCTTCAAATAATGCCATTAGTTCTTCAAAAGTTAGTACATAATCCACTGCATCTTTTAAACATTCCTCAGTTGCCTCACTCTTTTTTGCAGTACATGGGCCTATAAATACTACCTTAGCATCAGAATCAAATTTTTTTACGAATCTTCCTGTGGCTACCATAGGTGATACTGTAGAAGATATTTTATCAACTTCATCTGGGAACATCTTCTCTATGTATTTAAAGAACCCAGGACAACATGAATTTGTCATATACTTATCTCCAGATTTTATTCTTTCAATAAATTCATTACTTTCATGAACTGTAACTGCATCTGCTCCACAAGAAGCTTCTATCATATCTATAAATCCTAGTGATTTTACAGCATTTTTTAATTGCCCATATGTAATATTACTATCAATTTGACCTGTTATTGCTGGAGCTACTATAGCATACATATTTTCTTTTCTCGCAAGTTTTTTCGCAACTGGTGCTATCAAACTCTTGTCAGATATTGCTCCAAATGGACAGGCTGACATACATGCACCACAATTTATACAATTATCTTCATGTATCATAGCTTTCATAGTATTTCTATTAAAATCTAACGCACCAGTTGGGCATACACTTTTACATGGTCTTACAACCTCTGAGATAGCATCATATTGACATGAGCTTTTACACATTCCACAAGCTTTGCATAAATCATGATTTATATAAGCTCTTCCATTTATATAAGAAATTGCTCCAAACTTACAAGATTCTTTACATCTATGTGCCAAACAACCTCTACAAAGTTCTGTTACTGTAAATTCATTTATTGGACATCTATCACATGCGGCTTCCACTATATACATAATTTGCTCATTAGAGCCTAAATTTACTGAATCTGGATTTATATTTTCATATTTAGTATTTGGTGTCAAACTTAGTGCAAGCTGTGCTCGTTCAAGAACTACCTCTCTCTCTTTATAAACACAACATCTATATCTTGCTTTCTCTCCTTTAATTATTTCATATGGAATTTTTTCTATATTTTCTTTTGTTAAATTTTCCTCAATCGATAATTTTGCTACAACTGTTAAAACTTCATGTTTCAATCTTTTTAGCTGTGTTTCGAACTCAAACATAAGTACTCCTTCCTATAAATTACCTATTTCACCCATATTTATACTATTATGTATATTGTATTTTTTACTTATTTCCATAAATTATTATAACACAGGCATAGTCTTTGTTAAGTTATATACAAAATATTATATATCTAATTTTTATTTTAAGTACTTAAATGTATTGATATAAATCTAAATAAAAATAGAGTTGTCCTAATGTTAAATTACAACTTAGAACAACTCTATTCTCCATATATATTTTTTATAATTATCTATAAATCTATTTTTCTAGATTTATATCACTAAAATCTTTTATTTTTGTATTTGCTAAAACACTTTTCTTAGTTGATTGAGAATTTTTTCTATCAAATGTAGCTTTAGCTTTTGCACCTAGTAAGAACTTACCAGAACCATTTATACATCCACCTTCGCACATCATACCTTCTATAAAGTTTCCTTCTAATTTTCCTAAATTAGCCATAGTCATTGTCTTCTTAATCTCTCTTGAACCAGAAATTTTTACAGGTTCGAAATTAACTCCAATACCTTTTTCTGCAAGATAATTTTCTATAGCTTTTGTAAGTCCACCAGCAGCTCCAAAGCCTCTTCCAAATATTGATGCATCATCTATATCTTCATTTGAACACTTAGCTAAGTCTATATCAAAGGCTTCAAATAGTGCCATTATTTCTTCAAAAGTTAGTACATAATCAACAGCTCCTTTTAATTCCTTCTTAGCTGCTTCATTCTTTTTAGCTGTACAAGGTCCTATAAATACTACTTTTGCATCAGGTTCATAATTTTTTATAAATCTTCCACTAGCTATCATAGGAGATACAGTAGAAGATATTTTTCCTACAAGGTCTGGGAATGTCTTTTCTATGTAACCAACAAATCCTGGACAACAAGAGTTTGTCATAAAAGCATCTCCTTCTTCCATTCTTTCAGCAAACTCTAAGCTTTCATGAACTGTAACTGCATCTGCTCCACAAGCTGCCTCTAGTACATCTACAAAACCTAATGATTTTATAGCATTTTTTATTTGACCATATGTAACATTTGCTTCAACTTGACCTGTTATAGCTGGAGCTACTACTGCGTACATTTTTTCTTTTTGTACTAATTTTCTAGCTACTGGAGCTATCAAACTCTTATCAGATATCGCTCCAAATGGGCATGCTGACATACAGGCACCACAGTTTAAACATTTATCTTTATGTATCATAGCCTTCATATTTTCTCTATCAAACCCTAAAGCATTAGTTGGGCATACACTCTTACATGGTCTTACAACCTCTGAGATGGCATCATATTGACAAGCTTTTTTACACATTCCACAAGCTTTACATAATTCATGATTTATATAGGCCATTCCTCCAACATGTGTAATAGCACCAAATTTGCAAGCTTCTTTACATCTATGTGCTAAACAACCTCTACAGATATCGGTTACTGTAAATTCGTTTATTGGGCAACTATCACATGCTGCTTCTAGAATATATATGATTTGTTCATCTTCTCCTACATCCATTGTATCTAAATCTATTTTATCTTGACCTGGCAATAATCCCATACTTACATTTACTCTTTCAGATATTATAGCTCTCTCTTTATAAACACAACATCTGTATGTCGGTTTCTCGCCTTTTATTATTTCATATTGAATATTATCCATTGCTTCTCTTGTAAGGTTATCTTCTTTTCCAAGTCTAGCTATTGCAGTTAAAACATCATGTCTTAATTTGTGTATTTGTGTTTCAAATTGAAACATGTTAATACCACCCCCGTAAATAATTTTATACGGTACTATTATAGCATAATATTTCCTTTTATTAATATATATGCAAAACATTATATATTTAAATTTTATTTTATCGAATTTATACATTGTTTTTTTATTTTATTATATAATAATAGTGATATTTCTGAAATTTCACTATTTTTAATTTTTATTTTTAGCCTATTTTATAATTTTTTTTATTATTTTTTTATATTTTCTTTTTTATTTTTCGATTTATATATTACATTTTTTGATATTAACTTTGCCAAACTTCATCAGATTTCTATTTTATTTTCTTTCATTAATGATATATTCTTTAACAATTTTTTTGAATTTTAAAATTAATTAACTTTTTTTTAAATTTTAATTGCTTTTATTTAAAATTTATGCTATATTAATAGAACAGACTTAATTTGTTTAGGTTGTATTTTTTAATAAAGCGGAGGTTTTTTTATAATGAAAAACGGAATAGTAAAATGGTTTAACAGTGAAAAAGGATTTGGATTCATATCAGTAGAAGGAGAAGACGATGTTTTCGTACATTTCTCAGCTATACAAACTGATGGATACAAAACTTTAGAAGAAGGCGAAAAGGTTAGCTTTGATATAACTCAAGGTAATAGAGGACCTCAAGCTGAAAACGTAAATAGAATATAATTATTTAATTTAAATATATATATTTTAGAAAAGGAGCTACATAAGGCTCTTTTTTATTGTTTAAAAAAATAAAGAAGTTACCTTAAAAAAGCGCTAAACTTAAAACAGCTTATTTAAAGTAACTTCTTTCTATTATAATATATTCTTCATATAGACTTCTCTATCCAAGTTTACTTGATATCACTAAACATAATTCTCTCAATACTTTACATGCTACAACTGTTGATACTCCTGTCGTATCATAATCAGGGCTTAGCTCTACAATATCACAACCAACTATATTTATATTAGATTTTTTTATAATCTTAAAAATATCTTGAAATTCCCTATAATTTATACCACCAGGCTCTGGTGTCCCTGTTCCTGGGAATACAGATGCATCCAACACATCTAAATCTACAGTTAAATAAACATTTTTACCATTTAATTTATTAATTATCTTTTCAAATGTATTTATTCCACCAACTTCCATATAAGTATGTTTTTGTTCTATTGCAAACTTAAATTCTTCCCTTGTTCCAGACCTTATTCCAAATTGAAATATTTTATCGTCTCCAACAATATCCCATACTCTTTTAATTACTGTTGCATGAGAATTTTTACTGTTATTATATTCTTCTCTTAAATCTGTGTGAGCATCAAAATGAATTACATAAACATCATTATACTTCTCATAGACTGCTTTAAATGCTGGTAAAGTAACTAAATGTTCTCCACCAATCATAAATGGAACCTTTAAATCTTCAACTATCCTAGCAGTTTCATGATATATTTCCGTCAAAACTTGTTCTGTATCTCCAACACTAATTTCCAAATCTCCATAATCACATATATTATAATCTTCTAAATCCAAATCTAAAAAAGGACTATATGTCTCAAGACCATAAAATTCTTTTCTCATAGAACTACTTGCAAATCTAGCTCCAGGTCTATTTGAAGTAGTTCCATCAAATCCTACTCCAAACACTATCAAATTTGATTCTTCATAACTTTTATCCATACCCATAAATGTATTTATATGATAGAAATTATTCTTCATTTAACATCTCCTTCACATATTGAGGCAACATAAAGGAACCTGAATGGATATCACTATTATAATACTTCGTTTTTAAGTTTAATTTTTCCCATCCATCTCTATCTTGATTTTTTATTGGGTCTAGTTTTTTTGAAGCAAAGCCAAATAACCAGTGTCCAGATGGATATGTTGGTATATGTGCTTGATAAACTTTAGATATTGGAAATATACCTTTTAACTTATCGTTGGCTCTTTTCATTTCTTTAGCATTAAACTCAAAATAAGGACTTTCACTTTGATTTACTAAAATTCCATCATCAGTTAATATTCTATAACAATCTCTATAAAAATCAGTTGAAAAAAGTCCTTCTCCTGGTCCTATTGGGTCAGTTGAATCTACTATTATTAAGTCATAAGATTTGTCACAAGCCTCTTTAACAAACTTAACACCATCTTCAAAATATAAATTTACTCTTTCATCATCTAATTTACATGAACATATATCTATATACTCTTTAGACACATCTACAACCATTTTATCTATTTCAACCATATCAATTTTTTCTACTTTAGGATAACGACTTAACTCTCTTACTGTACCTCCATCTCCACCACCTATAACTAAGACTTTTTTGATATTTAGATTTGTAGCCATAGGAACATGAGTTATCATGTCATGATATATAAACTCATCTTTATATGTCACCATCATTAAACCATCTATTGTCAGAAACTTTCCAAATTCCTCACTATCAAACACATCTATTCTTTGAAACTCAGATTTCCCTTCAAATAAATGTCTCTCTACTTTTATAGAAAATCTTACATTTTCTGTCCATTCCTCTGTATACCAAAGTTCCATATAATAATCCTCTCTTTCATTTATCTATTTTCCTCTTATACTGCTTCCGGTTTATGAGTGATTTTACCTAAATCTTTCTTTGAATATTTTTTTATTTTTGTTGTCAATCCTCTTGGAATTTCTGTGGACTCACTTCTTTCTGATTTTAGAAGTTGTTCCAATAATTCAAAACTTTTCCATGGGTCTATATCACCACAAGTAAAAAAATCTGCTGCTGCATAACCATATTCAGGCCAAGTATGTATTGTCAAATGAGATTCAGCAATTATAACAGCACCTGAAACTCCCCAAGGATTAAAATGGTGAAATACAGAATCAACAATTGTAGCCTTTGCATTTAATGCTGAATCATTCATAAAATTTTCTATAAGATGTGGGTCTTTAAGTATACCCTCATCACAGTTATAGTATTCTACTAGTATATGTCTTCCTAGTGTTTCAAATTTCATTTCAATCTCAACTCCTTTTACATATTTATATGTACTATTGTATTTATCCAATAACACAATTTATTTTATAACGAGTATTGTATCTAAGTTTTTATCTTGCATATCAGTCAAATATGCATTACTCTTTTTTAAAAAAATAATATACTCCATAATTTCTTTTGTTATTAACTCTCCTGGAGTAACAATTGGTATGCCTGGTGGGTATGCCATTATTGATTCTCCACAAATTCTACCTATACATGACTTAATTTCTATGCTTTCTTTAGATGCATAAAAAGCTTCTCGAGGATTAAGCTCAATAGTTGGATTTATTTGAATCATATTAAATTCATTTAACTTGGTTTCTTTTCTATAAGTTTTTTCAATTATAGAAAGAGCCTTAACCAATCTGTCAATATCTGATTTGTTAGTTCCAATAGACACAAGTGCTAAGATATTGTACAAATCTCCTAATTCTACTTGAATT
This sequence comes from Clostridioides sp. ZZV15-6598, assembly GCF_020657705.1. Lineage (NCBI taxonomy): Bacteria > Bacillati > Bacillota > Clostridia > Peptostreptococcales > Peptostreptococcaceae > Clostridioides > Clostridioides sp. ZZV15-6598. Next base: position 17,532 of record NZ_JAGWCS010000078.1, read on the forward strand.
GAAAACTTTTTATACAACAAATCATACACTTCAAAACCAGTTAAATTTAACCCTTTTACATTTATACATAATTTAGTTTCATCTATAAATTTAACACCTTTTCTTTTTAATATTTCAGTAGACAAAACATCTATCCCATCTATTTTATTTAATCTAGCTTTTGCGTATCTAGATAAATTTAATGCTTTTGATAATTGTTCTTCTCCATTTTCAACTAGGTTAACTCTTGCTCCATCTATACTTGCCATAAGCAAATAAGATGCGGATGTAGACTGTAACATATTGATTGACTGAAGTACTTTTTCAACTCTTATATTTTCTCTATTCAATAGAAGTGCTGAAGATTGTGTCAATGCTCCTCCAGTTTTATGTATACTTACAGCCACCATATCTGCTCCTAAACTTATTGCAGAAGGAGGTAAATCTGAATGAAATGGAAAATGAGCACCATGAGCTTCATCTACCAACACTAAAAGATTATTTTTATGGCATAATTCTATTATGTTCTCAAGGTCTGCACAAGCACCATAATAAGTTGGATTAAGCAAAAATAAAGCTTTTATATCGCAGTTTTTTTCTATTTCCTCTTTAACTTTCTCAAGAGTAATATTTAAACTTATACCTAGTTGCTCATCAAATTCTGGTTGTATAAATATTGGTATTCCTCCACAAAGTATTAAAGCATTTATTACTGACTTATGAATATTTCTTGGGAGCAATACTTTTTCTCCTGGATTTATTACACTTAAAATCATTGCATGTATTGCTTGTGTAGTACCATTAGTTATAAAGAATGCTTCATCAGCCATATACGCCTGTGCTAATAAATCTTGTGCATTTTTTATGACTCCAGTTGGATTAGATACATTATCCATAGTGGGTGATGAGTTTATATCCATTTTCATGAGATTTTCACCTAGATATTTATTTAGTATATCTACACCTCTATTTTTCACATGCCCAGGTACATCAAAACAAGCTATATCTCTTTTCGAATATTCTTTTAATGATTCCAACAATGGAGCACATTCATAGCTTAATTCAACTGCATTTGCAAACTCACTGTCCATGACTTTAAATTCATCCCCTCTCTATATTTTAATATTTTCATTGTTTTTATTTATTATTTCTATTTTTTATTTTTACTTTTATTAAACTCATGATATTTATTATATTAACAAATAAGTCTTTTTACAAGTATTTTTTTATTCCACATCAAAAACCTATACCTTAGTGTTATCAATAT
>NZ_JAGWCS010000079.1:0-18040 GCF_020657705.1 Clostridioides sp. ZZV15-6598
ATATCTGCTTTATCAAAAAGTATAAATAATATAACAGATGGTCTTGAAGCTGCTGTAGATGCTAATATAAAAAGTGAAAGAATGAAGACAGAGCTTATAACAAATGTATCTCATGACTTAAAAACTCCACTTACATCTATATTAAACTATGTTGATATGTTAAAAAATAATGACTTTGATAAAGAAACTATAAACGACTATATAAATATTTTAGATAAAAAATCACAAAGATTGAAATTATTAATAGAAGATATATTTGAAGCTTCTAAGCTTAGTAGTGGTGATGTAGAATTTAATATAACAAAAACTGATATAAAAGAGCTCTTAATTCAAAGTATAGTAGAACTTGAAGATAAAATTCAAATCAGTAATTTAGATTTTATAATAGAAACACCTGAAGAATCTGTACTTACTATGATAGATGGAAAAAAGACTTGGAGGGTATTTGAAAACCTGATAGGCAATATACTAAAATACTCTATGCCAAATACTAGAGTTTACATAGATATGTTTATAGAGGATGAAAATATAATAGTAACATTTAAAAATATTTCAAATGATAAACTAAATCTAAAACCAGAGGAATTAATAGAAAGATTTAGAAGAGGTGATATCTCGAGAAATACAGATGGCTCTGGTCTTGGCTTATCAATTTCTCAAAATATAATTGAATTACAAAATGCAGCCATGGAAATAATTATAGATGCTGATTTATTTAAGGTAACCCTTTCTTTTAAAAAAATTAATTAACATTAAATATATAAGGTTGTAAATTGCAAAATAATTTTTATTTTAAATTACGTGCTATAAATGGTTAACTTGCAATTTACAACCTTATTAAAATCATAAAACTATTTTTAATATACATATACACTTGTTTTAATATACATATATACTCACTCTAATATACAGTCTTATTTTTTCCTGATTTCTTAGCTTCATATAATTTTTTATCTGCCTCACTTAAAAATTCTTCAAAAGAATCAAAGTCTATCCATTCAGAAATTCCAATACTTACAGTTATTCTATAGTCAATATTTTTAAAATTATATTTAAGTAGACTATTATGAACTTTAGATTCAATATGAATTGCTTTTTCTATATTTTCTGTCAAAACAATAAATTCGTCCCCACCATATCTACCAGCAAATAAATAGTAATATTTAAATGATTGGATGATATAAGCCATCACTCTTATAACCTCATCTCCCACTAAATGCCCATAATTATCATTTACATGTTTAAAATTATCTATGTCAATTATCATTATTGCATAATTTTTAAGATTATCTTTAACCGTATATTTTATATTTCCCATAATGGCTCTTTGATTTAACAAACCAGTTAATTCATCCGTAATAGCTAGTTGCTGAAGCTTTCTGTTTGCCTCTAATAACATAATTTTTTGCTCTTCTATTTCTTTTGTTTTTTCATGAATAATGGCCTCTAATCTATTATTTTCCGCTTCCATTAAAGTTATTGGAAAATACTCGCCTATTTTTTGTAAATCATTTGCAACAGAAGTATGAACACTACTTATTAATACTTCTCCCTCACATTCAACACATAAGTATGTTATTCTTATTTCTACTTGAAAATTATAACCTTTTTTAGTTTTCTTACCAACTAAATACTCTCCAAATACAGTATATAAATTTTTTGAATATTCTTTACTATCTAGCCATAATTTTTCTAAGCTAAAACTATCTGGTGATTGTTTTACATACTCTTCTAATAAATACTCTACTTCTTCAATACTATTTCCTACTTCAAACTTTCCAGTACCAATCCAACATATATTTTTGTGAAAAAAAGACATACATTTTTTCACATCCCTCTCTACAAAATATGCATTTATAAACTCCTCAACACGTTCAACATATTTGTTCTTAAACATAATATTAATCCCCTTATCGTTCTAATAAAGTTATTATATCATGACATTGTGTATTTGGTTAAAGAAAAAAATTTATATCTATACATATTATATTTATTATACTTTTTTAGGAGTAAACAAGAAAAAAACCTCCTTGGAGGTCTCTTTCTAAATGTTGGGGTTTATATTTACATATTTATTTGATTATACCTTTTAGTGCGATATTAATACATTTTAAATTATATTTCTCTATAAATCATCATGTATTTCATCTCTCTGTATTTATAATATCACATAGAGTTTCCATAATCAGTTACATCTCTGTTACCTAAGATTACAATTTTGTAATATTTGTAATCTTAGGTATAAATTTACATCCATTCTTTAATATAAGTATATGTTTTTTATTAACCCTAAAGACCTTTTAAGTCATATTTTTCTAGGAAAAGTTTTAATTCAGAGTAAATTTCTTCTGCTCCACCAATTTTGTTTGATTCAATATTTAAAGCTAACAATGGCTCATGTAATGATATTCTAAGTAAAAACCAACCATCTCCATTTGCTTCATTACAATTGACTCTTATACCTTCAAAGTTATTTGGTGCAACAGACCATCCATCAACATCATTAACATGAGAATCTAATTCTTTTAATATATCTTCTGCATATGGTCTAAAGTCTTCTTTATTGATGTCTATTCTAACTTCTTTTTCTTCTTTTGCTTCTTCAAGGTTTTCTATCAATTCCTCTATAGTCTTTCCTTCTAGAGAAAGTTTTGCAACTTTTATTAAAATCTTAGCTATTAAATATGCTCCATCATCTAAAAAATAATTTTCTTTTAAAGCAGCATGTCCAGATGTCTCTATAGCTAAATGGCACTCTTCACCTTCGCTATTTAGTCTTATAGCTTCATTTATTACATTTTTATATCCTCTTTTAAATCTATGGTGTCTTCCTCCTAATTCGCTTATGAATTTAGCAAGACCTTCTGAAGTAATAGAATCAGTTACTATAGCTGTATTTGGATGTTCTTCTAATATTATTGATGATATAACAGCTATAAGAGCATTTTTATTTATTGGTTTACCATTTTTACCTACAATAGCAGCTCTATCTACATCTGTATCAAATATTATTCCTAAATCACTCTTATTATCTAATACGGCTTTACAGATACTTTCCATTGCTTCTTTATTTTCAGGATTTGGTATATGATTTGGGAACATACCGTCTGGGTTCAAAAATTGACTACCTGTTGTATCTGCTCCCAGCATGTGTAAAACTTTTTCAGCAAAAAAACCTCCAGCTCCATTTCCTGCATCAACTAGTATTTTAAGTCCAGAAAAAGGCTTTTCATAGTTTTTACTTGAGTTTACACCTATTCTAATTTTATCTATCAATAAATTAGAATAATCTTCTACTAAATCTTTTACTACAACTGTACCTTTTTTGTCTACTCCTTCAGACTGTACACTATCATTTTTAACAGCTATATCCAACATTTCTTTTATATCAACTTTTTCTAGACCACCATTTTCTGTAAAAAACTTTAATCCATTATAGTAGTAAGGTAAATGGCTAGCTGTAATCATAATTGACCCATCAGAGTGGTATCCATCCATGATAGTTGTCATAAACATTGCTGGTGTTGTAGCAATTTCACAATCAATTACATCACAATTATCATTAATCAAAGTTTCAATGACAGTATTTCTAAACTGACTTCCTGTTATTCTAGAATCAGTTCCTATTGCAACAGTTACTTTGTCTTTTTTAGTTTTTTCTTTTAACCAAATATGAAATGCTTTAGCTATTTTTTTTACTTCTTCTACAGTTAAATTAACTTCCTTAGAATCATTTTTATATGCTATTCCTCTAATATCTGTCCCGTTTTGCAGTTTGTATATGTCACCCATAAACATTCTCCTTACTCAATTAAAATTTTTATTAAATATTATAAAATTCCTAACTTATTTAAAATTTACATTATCTAAATATACAAATTTTATAATTTTATTATTAATTATTTTATGCTTTCTTTTAGCTCTTTTATCTTCTCTTTATATGAAATTGGTGGTTTGTCATTAAATAAAGCTGAAGTACCGACAACATATATATCGACTTTTTTACCATTCATAAGTCTAATAGTATCTTTATTTATGTTTCCATCAACTTCTATAAATGGAGGATTATCGTAATCTTTTAATATCTCTGTAAGCTTATCTAATTTATCTAAAACAGAGAGATTAAACTTTTGACCTGCAAATCCTGGATTTACTGTCATTACTAAGATACCCTCAACTAAACCTATATATTCTTCTATTTTATCTACACTAGTTTGAGGACTTATCGCTAACACTGGACCTATTCCATAATCTCTCAACTTTTGTATATCAGCTTTTACATCTGTGCTTGATTCCACATGAAAAGAAATATACTTTGGTTTTATATAAGACATCATATCAATATATTCATTTGGAGTTTCTGTAGCTAAATGAATATCTAAAGGTATAGTTGTATTTTCGCTTATTGATTTTAATAGTTCTGGTCCCATAGCTAAGTTTTTGACAAATATTCCATCCATAACATCACAGTGAAGCAATTTTACATCAGCCTCTTCAAGAGCTTCTAGTTCTTTTTTTAAATTCATTTGGTCTGCACACATTATTGAAGCACAAATAATAGACATAACTCTCCTCCTTAGTTATAAATTTTCATTATTTATAAGTTCTCATTTTCTATATCATCAATCATTTGTAATCTTCTTGCATGTCTTTCTCCATTATAACTTGAATTTAACCATTCTTCAACAATTCTCATCGCTAATCCTTTTCCAATAACTCTTTCCCCTAAACAAAGTACATTTGTATTATTGTGTTCTCTCGTAGCTTGAGCTGAAAAACAATCTGACACAACTGCTGCTCTAATTCCTTTAAATTTATTTGCGGCAATAGACATACCTATTCCTGTACCACAACAAAGTATCCCTAAATCTGATTTTTTACTTTGAACATTTTGACTTACTTTTTTTGCATATATTGGAAAATCTACACTTTCTTTTGAATTTGTTCCTACATCTTCAACTTCTATACCTTTATTTATTAAGTTTTCTTTTATAAATTCCTTTAACTCGTAACCACCATGGTCACACCCGATAGATATTTTCATTAAAAAGCACCCCTTTTTATATAATATTTTACAATTATCGTAAAAATAAAGCTGTCCCATTGTAGAAATTTCTTTCTATTTTTAAGACAGCTTTAAGTGATTTATATCAAATCAATTTATTATTCAATGATATTTACATCTATAATAATTCTTTTATATTTTTTACTATATCTTCAGCAGTTAATCCGTAATGTTTTAATAAGTCTGCTGGTGTACCTGATTGACCAAATACATCCTTAACACCAATTCTTCTAACTACTACATCTTTAGTTTCTGCTAAAGCTTCACATACAGCTGAACCTAAACCACCAATTATACTGTGCTCTTCTGCTGTAACTACTTTTCCAGTTTTCTTAGCACTTTCTTTTATTAATGTTTCATCTAAAGGTTTTATTGTAGCTATATTAACAACTTCTACATTTACACCTTCTTTAGCAAGTTCTTCTGCTGCTTCTAATGCTTTTGCTACCATTATTCCTGTAGCTATTACTGTTATATCAGAACCTTCTCTTAAAACAGTTCCTTTTCCTATTTCAAATTTATAGTTTTCACTGTTTACATCTGGAGTTGCAGCTCTACCTAATCTTATATATACAGGTCCATTATAATCAATAGATGCAAATATTGCTTGTCTTGCTTCTAAAGCATCTGCTGGATTTAACACAACCATATTTGGTATACCTCTCATTAAAGATATATCTTCTATAGCTTGATGGCTTCCTCCATCTTCTCCTACTGTTACTCCTGCATGAGTAGCTGCTATTTTAACATTTAATTTTGGATATGCTACAGAGTTTCTTATTTGCTCATAGCCTCTACCTGCTGCAAATATTGCAAAAGTACTTGCAAAAGGTATTTTTCCACAAGTAGCAAGACCTGCTGCTGTACCAATCATGTCACCTTCTGCTATCCCCATATCAAAAAATCTATCTGGGGCAACTTCTTTAAATGATATACTTTTTGTAGCTTTTCCTAAGTCTGCATCCAATACTACTATATCTTTATTTTCTGAAAGTTCTTTTAACACTTGTCCGTAAGCTTCTCTAGTTGCTATTCCCATTCCTATAGACCTCCTTCTAAATCTTTCAATGCTTGTTCTGCTTGTTCTGCATTTGGAGCTGTTCCATGCCATGCAGCATTATTTTCCATAAATGAAACACCTTTACCTTTTACAGTTTTAGCTATTATTACTGTTGGTTTTCCTGTAACTTTTTTAGCTTCATCTATTGCATTTCCTATTTCATCAAAACAATGTCCATTTATTACTATTACATTCCATCCAAAAGATTTGAATTTGTCATCTACTGGACTAACATTCATTACTTCTTCATTAGAACCATCTATTTGTAATCCATTTAAGTCAACAAATGCAATTAAGTTATCCAATTTATAATGTGATGCTGTCATTGCAGCTTCCCATACTTGACCTTCTTGGATTTCTCCATCACCTAATATAGTATACACTGTGTAGTCTTTATTATCTAATTTTCCAGCTAGTGCCATACCATTTGCAGCAGATAAACCTTGTCCAAGAGAACCAGTAGACATATCTATTCCTGCTACTTTTTTCATGTCTGGATGTCCTTGTAACTTAGAACCAAATTTTCTAAGTGTCAATAATTCTTCTTCTGGGAAAAATCCTTTTTCTGCTAATGTAGCATATAAAGCTGGTGCTGCATGACCTTTTGATAGAACAAATCTATCTCTATCATCCATTTTTGGGTTTTCTACACATATGTTCATTTTATCAAAATATAACACTGTTAACATATCAGCTATTGATAATGAACCACCTGGATGCCCGCTTTTAGCTTCTGCAACCATTTTTATTATGTTTTTTCTAATATTATTAGAATGATCTCTAAGAGTGCTCATACTTTTTTCCTCCTGTTATTTTTTAAGACCTTGCATTTTTTATCCTACAGTAGATTTTACAATTTTTTTTAAAATAATACAAATGTTTTTTTAAGATTTTACTGCAACTTTTATTTCTTCTCCGTTCATTAAAGCTGTAATACCCTCTTTAAATTCGTCTAAACCAACAGTTCTTGTAACTAATGCTTCTGTATTTACTTTTCCACTAGCCATTAAATCTAATGCTATAATCCAAGAACTTGGTTTTTGTGATCTACTTCCAATATATTGTAACTCTCTTTGGATTATTGCTTCTTGATCCATTTCATTTAGTTTTTTGGCAAATATTCCAACTTGTACGAAAGTTCCTTTCTTTCTAAGTAATCTTAAAGCTTCATTAACTGCTGGCATAAATCCAGAACAATCAAAGCCTTTATTTACTCCATTTCCATCAGTCATTTCATTTACTACATCTGCTAGACTTTCTTCCATTACGTTTACAGTTCTATCTACTCCAAGGTTTTTAGCTATTTCTAATCTTTCTTTATCTTTTGTAACACCAGACATTATAACTGTAGCACCTTGAGATTTAACAACTTGAGCTAATAATAAACCTATTGGTCCTGGTCCTATTATTAATACTGTATCATCACTTTCTATAGTAGTTTTTTCAAGAGCTGCATGAACACAACAAGCTAGTGGCTCTGTAAGAGCTGCTGATAATAAAGATACATTTTCAGGAAGTACATGTATGCTTTCTTCTCTTGATAATACATACTCAGCAAAACTTCCATCTGCTTGAGTACCAATACCTTTTCTAGTTGGGCATAAATTATAGTCTTTAGTTGCACAATATATACATTTTTCACAAGTTGCAAAAGTAGTTTCTGATGTAACTCTATCTCCTACCTTTATATTTTTAACATCTTCACCAATTTCTACAACAATTCCAGAAAATTCATGACCTAGTGTTACTGGAGCTTTTATATTTGCATATTCACCTTTAAATGAATGTATATCTGAACCACATATACCACTGTATTCTACTTTTATTTTTACTTTATCTCCTGTAGCTTTTGGCTCTTCTACTTCTAATACTTCTACATTATCATAGCCTGGTTTAGTTTTAACTACTGCCTTCATTATTTTTCAACCCCTTGTGGTAAAATTAATATCTTATTAAATTCTTCTTTTCTATCTCTTATCATTTCAAATGCTTTATAAGTATCTTCAAGTGAAAATCTATGAGATACCATTTCTTTTAATTTTATTTTTCCTTCATTAACTAGAGTGATTCCTTTAGTCCATTCTTGTCCTGGGAATGGTGCAGAATAAGAATTCCAGAAACCTTTTAATTCTAGTTCTTTTCTAAATATATTTTCAAATGCTTCCTCAGATAAAGTTATATCTGAATATGCTATTCCTAAAAATCCTATTTTACTTTTCTTTTTAGTTATAAGTAAACATTGTTCTTGAGTTATTTTAGAACCTGCACATTCAAGTGCTATATCAACACCTTTTCCACCAGTAAGTTCTTTTATTTTTTCTACTGGGTTTACATCTTTAGCATTAATTATTATATCAGCACCTAATTCTTTTGATTCTCTTAATTTATTATCAGATATATCAACAGCTATAATTGTTCCAGCTCCTGCTATCTTAAGTCCTTGTATTACTAGTTGACCCATTGTTCCACTACCCATTACAGCTACAGTATCTCCAACTTGAATACCTATATTAAGTACTCCATGCATAGCAACTGCAAGTGGTTCTATCATAGCAGCATCTTCAAAATCCATGTCTCCTATTGGTAAAACATTTGTAGCTTTTATGTTTGCATATTCTGCAAAAGCTCCAAAAGTTTTAGCTCCTAACATACCATGGTCATCACATAATGAAAATAACCCTCTCTTACAATATTCACATTCATTGCAAGGTATAAAAGGAATTGCAACTACTCTATCTCCAACTTTTACATTTTTTACATCCTTACCAACTTCTGCAATTACTCCAGAAAATTCATGTCCTGGTATAGCTGGAACTGGATATTTCCAATGTTTTAATACTCTTGGAGGATCTGACCCACATATTCCTGCTGCCATAACTTTTATTTTTACTTCATCACTTTCACATGGTTTTATTTCTATATCTTCAAATCTCATATCATTTGTGCCATGTAATACTGCTGCTTTCACGATAAATCTCCTCCTTTTGTATTTTGTATTTTTAAAAAATTTATAAAAAATATTACTCTTTTTTAGTAGCTGCTAAATGTTAAATTTTCGCATACTTTACTAAAAAAGAGTAATCTCTATTAACTAAATATTAGAATATTCCAAGTGAAGAAACTAATTGAGATAATTTCAATATTCCCCATTTTAGTAAGTTACCACCTGTATCTATACTTGTAACCATTGTTGTTCCTTCTGGCATCATATTTGCTTGTTGTAATAATTGTGTATGAACATCTGCAAAATTTGTAGCCATATAAAGTGATATAGCTATTACTATAGTTCCTGTTATAACTGATTGAACTATATTACCTTTTCTAAAACATACTATAAATGCCATATAGAATGGTATTGTCGCTAAGTCACCAAATGGTAAAACTTTATTTCCTGGTAATATAACTGCTAAGAATAAAGTTATAGGAACAAGTATAAGAGCTGTTGATATAACTGCTGGATGACCAGTTGCTACTGCTGCATCTAGACCTATATAAAGTTCTCTATCTCCATATTTTGCTTGTAAGAAGTCTCTTATTGATTCTGAAATTGGAATTAAACCTTCCATTAATATTCTAACCATTCTAGGCATAAGTAACATTACTGCACCCATTGATATACCCACATTGAATATTCCTGCCACATCGTATCCAGCAAGTGCTCCAAGTATTATACCTAGTATAATCCCCATCATCATTGGTTCACCAAATATACCGAATTTTTTTTGTATAGAATCTGGGTCTGCTTGTATTTTATTTATTCCTGGTATTTTTTCAACAAATTTACCTACTAAATATCCAAGTGGAGCAAATGAAGCTGTTGAACCAGTTGGTAATGCTATACCTTCCAAATCATAAAACTCCTGAACATTCTTGGCTGTTTTTTCTGCAATAAATAGTACTACTAATTCCATTAATATCGCACAGAATATAGCCCAAATATAACTTCCTGTTACTATATATCCAACTGCACCTGCTACTATAAAGTGCCAATAATTCCATATATCAACGTTTAATATCTTTGTTTTATTGAAGTATAATAATAGTAAGTTTACTAGTAAACAAACTGGTATTAATATTGGTGCAACTGGTGAAGCCCATGTTGCTGATGCTGTTGTTGGCCAACCAACATCTATTACTGTTAAGTTAAGTCCAAATCTTTCAACCATTCCTTGAGCTGCTGGACCTAGTGTTGAAGTTAATAGGTTTACAACTAAGTTTATACCCACAAACCCTATACCAATTGTAAGACCTGATTTTAAAGCTTTTGTAAACTTAATTCTAAATATCATTCCTAAGACTACAATTGTTATTGGTAGTATTACTGTTGGTCCCATGTTTAAAATATACTGTACTACTGCTAATAATTTATCCATTTATAAATCCTCCTTTTTCTGTTTTTTAAATATGATTTCAATTTATTTATGATAGGATTATTTTAAAGCATCTAATATTTTTTTATCTAATGCTGCTGTATTTACTCCAGTTATATATGCTGTTGCTTTTATTGCTGGTATATTATAAGTTGTTGGCAATATAGTTGTTGATACTATTAAATCTGCTCCATCTTGCTTTGTTGCACATTCAGCTATTTTGCATTGTATAACTTCTGCTTGTATATTATTTTCTTTAACTAATCTTTCTACCTTGTCACAAACTACTGTTGATGTTGCTATTCCTGCTCCACATGCTACTAATATTTTTTTCATTTTTATTTCCTCCTAATAATTTTTATTGTCTTATTTTTATTGTTAGTACTTTTTATTCTTTTATTTTTATAAAGACTTTATTGTCTTTAAAACTTCTTCTTTATCAGTAGAATCTATTATCTTCTCAACTAATTCTTTATTTTGCATAATGCCCATTAATTCTGTTAGTACAGATAATTGACTATGTGGTTGATTAAGCCCCAAAACGAAAGCCAGATTTACAGATACTTTTTCATCTTGGTCTTCCATAGAACTGAATACTACTGGTTCATTAAAAGTACAGACTGCTATAAATTGTTCTTTAATATATTCTGCATCTGTATGTGGTATTGCTACTCCATAATCACCTAAGTTTAAACCTGTTGGAAATACATTTTCTCTTCCTAGTATTTTTTCTCCAAATTCTTCTTTTACAAAGCCTAATTCAAAAACTTTATTATGTATTTCCTTAAAGAAATCTTCTTTTGTTTTACAATCCATTTTAAGGTTTATAACTTTATCACTTACAAAATTTATAAACTCCATATTTGCACCTCCTAATTGCTCTTATCTCATATCTTGTTTTTCTTGCCTTTATATAAAGCATATGCCGTGCCAAAAAGTGGCTTTTTTTGTGAAATAAGAGAAAATGTTTTCCCTGAAATAATGTTCAATCATAGGATTTTAGCCAACTTTCATAGATAAATTTTTTTAAATTTTTATTTTAATTTTTACTTGTTAATCACTTAACTAACCATACATTTTTATATTTTCGTGGTTTTTTTTGTTATAGAAATGGTTTTTTTATTTTTTATGGATGGTTTTTTCTGTTTGTTAGTTATTTTATAAAATTATTAAATCTAAATAGCATTAATTTTCGTATTTATTGTTTAGTTATTTTAATATGAATGAACTTTCATATAATTGTCTAGCAAAATTCACGTTACGCATAATTAAATTCATAGTATGTTTTTATTTATATAATAAAATCAATATGAAAATATAAAAAACTTAATATGAAAAGGAGATAAAAATGAAAAGAAAAAATTTATTAAAGATAGTATTTTTATGTAGTATTTTATTTGTTTCTGGTGTTTTCGCAAAACAAGTCTTTGCATCTCAAAGTAAATCAAAAAAAACACTTAATATGACTATAAATGGTTATGATGTAATACTATCTAAAGAAGGTATTTTTAATAGTCAAAACGTAAAGCAACTTAATTCAACAAATCAAAATAGTATAACAATAAAAAATCCTAAAAGTGTAAGCAGTGTCAAAATAGATGATAAAGAAATTAATCTAAATAATAAATCTACTTTTAAGTTAAAAGAAATAAATAGCTCTTCTAAAGTAAAAATATCTGTAATGTATAATGGTGAAAGCTCATATAGAAATTATTATATAAATTCTCTTTCAAAAGATTTTCCAAAGTATACTGTTACTGCAAACAGCCCTTATGATGGTGATTATTATCTTACTACACATAATGAAGAACATAATTTTGTATTTAAATTAAATAACCAAGGAAATATAATTTTTTACAAGGAAGTCGAATCAAATCCTTTTGATTTCAAGAAAATAACTACAGATAATGGTAAAATTAGATATGGATATTTACTTCAAGATAAGGACTCAACAAAGCGAATAAGTGCTGTTGGATACTCACCAACATATCTTGTGATATTAGATGAAAATTATAATGAAATAAATAAAATTACTATGGAGAAAAGTAAAAACATAGAATCTGGTACTGAGTTAGAAAACCATGACTTTATATATATAAATGATAATCACTATATTGTTTCTAGCTATCAAAAAACTAAGGCAACAAATATTCCTTCAAACTTAAGTAAAGGAAATTCACCTTATGTAGTAAATAGTGTACTACAAGAAATAAAGAATGGAAAAGTTGTATGGCAATGGGAAAGCATTGACCATGAAAATCTATATGCAGAAAGTGTTGAACAAAATAATTTCAGTGAAAAAAGTGATACATCCTTAGATTATGTACATTTTAATTCTATGACTATCGACCCAAAAGACGGAAATATAATCTGCTCATTCAGAAATTTAGATGAGGTGATTAAATTAGATAGAAAGACAGGAGAAATTATTTGGACTCTAGGAGGATTAGGCGATGAGTTCAATTTAACAGATAATCAAAAGTTTTCAAGACAACATAACGCTAGAATTACAGATGATGGATATATAACTTTGTATGATAATGGTGTAAAAAATAAATCTACAAGAGTCGTAAAAATAAAATTGGATGAAGAAAATAAAAAAGTTACTGAATATCACTCATATGACATAAATGATTACTACAAATATATGGGTTCAGTTCAAGAAATAGATAGCGAAAAAGATGTATTCTTAGTTGGAACTGGTGGAAAGGCTGGAGAAAAGCAAGATTTAGTGGCTATGGAAAAAGATTTTACTAATAATAAAGTTTATTTTAGATTCTCCTTCAAGAGTGGTGAAAGTATGTATAGATGTTATAAAATTCAATAAAAAACTTACACTTCCTTTTGCTTTTTCCCCTGTTACAATAACTTTATATGTTCCACTTTCACTAATCTTTAATTGAAATGAACCTGTAGGAATATTTTTATCATACAAATATATCAAATTATTCTATTCCTTAATTTTAATATAAAAAGCAGGTGCCAACTTTTATGTTGTTATAACACCTGCTTTAATGTTAGAAAATCACTATAACACCAACATATTTGGTATTTTTCTGCCTACTGTTTTTAATTGCTTATATTCTACTAGATACTCCTATTTATTTGGTATATGTATAAATTATTATAATGCATATTTTATATTTTATTACTGTTCTTTCCCAGCATCTGCATATACAAACCCTTATAATTCTAAAATTTTATAAATTAATATAAAAAAGAATTATTATTTACACCTATATTTTCATTTAATTTGTTACGGTTTTGCTACTACAAACCTCTTGTCTTCACTAGGAGAAACACTTTTTTGTTTTTCTATATATTCTGTTATTATATCTGTAATTTTAATATTTGTCTTATCACACTTCTTAATATATTTATCTGGAACACTATAGTCCATAACAGCAATTGAATATGATTTATTTAAATCTATATAGTTTCCTTCTGCGGTTGTAATTTTTTTAATTCGTTTACCTGGCTTATCTGTTGGAGAGTACTCCATTTTAAGACCTGAAAAATAATAAAACCATCCACTACTATCATTGTCCACAGTTATAGAATGTTCTAAAGTATCAAGAAGGTCTTTACCAGTCATAGTTATCTTCCATAGTGTACCAGTTTCTCCATGCTTTAAATCTGGAAATACACGCTGTATATCTGTTGTAGTAATATCACCTTTATAAAACTTAGCACTAACACCCTTACCATTATAGCGTCCATCTTTACCATTATCTAAAAACAATGCCATTTCACACCCACTTTTAGCACGCATAGCATCTGTTATAAGATTCCCTGTTTCAATCATAGAAAAATCATTTGTAGCATTTCCAATTATCTTAGGACTTATAACTTTTGAAGAAGATGTATTCTGTTTATCAACCATTTTTATAACATCATTTTTATCTAATGTTCCATTTATCATTCCAGCAAGACCATTACGTAATGAACTTTGAATATTTTTAAAAGTAGGGAAAATAGCATATCGTCCATGTTCTAAAGATGGTAATAAAGGTTTTAGTTCAGGTTCACTTGGCAATGCCATACCTTTTAAGCTTGAAAACATACCACCAGTATCACTAGACAATGCTTTTTGACCTTCAGGTGTACTAATATAATCCATCAACTGCATTACTAAATCATATTTTTCTTTATTTTTTGATTCAGTTAAATGTTTATTAAGACCAATATAGCAGACCATGTATAGTCTAGCCCAATCTCCATCTTCTCCAGGGCTAAAAAATGGCATAAGAGCAAATTCATCAGTAGACCCAGTTTGAGCAAAAGCTGAACGTCCTAATAAATTGGAGTCTTCTGTCATAGCACACTGACGAGTAAATAACATATTTTGACTATCTTGATAATGTAGGTTCAAATCATTCTTCTTCAATATACCTTTTTGAATAAGTTCCTGAAAAACATCTAAAGAAGGCTTAAAGTGGTCACCAAAACTTCCATTTCCGTTATTATAATTATCAAGCCACTTAGCATCTTCAGGTTTACTAAAACTATTCGCATAGTTAAAGCCAACAAATGGTGTATCCAATACTTCTTCATTCCCAAGACTCAATTGTAATGAACGTATACCAGTTTTCTCAATTTTTTGACAGAGTTCAACAAACTCATTATAATTTTTAGGAACATCCCAGCCATTTTCTTCAAATAACGTTTTATTATAGACAATAGCACGTATAGTCGCAGGGCCTGGTAAATAGTAAAGCTTTCCATCTCTAGTAATAGGCTTAAGCATAGATGTATTATATTTACTGGTAAATGTCATACCAGACAAATCAATAAGTCGGTCATCCCAATATTCCTCCCCTACATCTAGTGGCCAAGTCATAACTATATCAGTTAAATCATCATGTTCTAGACGCGTTTTATATTCCTCTGCTAGAGTAGTATTAGCTGTATAGTTTCCAACTTGGACAATATCAATATTAGGAAATTTTTCTTCAACACTTTTTTCAAAATTATTAATTGAAAAAGCATACTTCACCAAAATAGTAATAGGAGTTCGATTATCTTGGGTTACTTTTTGTGTTAGAATATCTTCTGTTTCATTTTTTGCACACCCACAAGTTATAAAAGTTACAAAAATACTAAGTAAAATTAATACCAAGGATAGTTTGATTTTATAAAAGTGTTTTAAACATTTAAGCTTCAAACATTGTAGCATATAGTATCACTCCTCGTCATTTTCTGGTAACCCAAATAAAAGTTCTTCAAAATTTGAAATTGGCATTGGTTTTGCAAATACATATCCTTGAATATAGTCACAGCCAATTTCCTTTAACATTTTTACTTGATTATAATCTTCAACACCTTCTGCCACAGTAGTCATAGAAAGTGATTTTGCCATATTAATGATACTACTTACTACAGACTTAGTACGATCATAGTTGTTTTTAGTATTTCTAAAAAATATTTTATCTAATTTTAATGTATCTACAGGTATATCCTGTATAAGATTTAGTGAAGAATATCCGCTTCCAAAATCATCCATAGAGCATCCAAATCCTATTGAGTGAATTTCATCTATAATATCAGATAAACGTTCAGTATCTTCATATACCATGTTTTCTGTCAGCTCAATTTCAATATACTGCGCAGGCACACTATAATGAGAGAAAATCTCATAATACTTATCTAGAAAATTCTCATCTTTTAACTGAATCCTTGAACAGTTTACAGAGATTTTTATCAATTCTTGCCCTTCATCTATCCATCTTTGTAAAGTCATACATACATTTTCAAATACACATAAATCTATATTTACAATAAATCCATTTTTCTCAAACAGTGGGATAAATGCATCTGGATAAATCATACCCTCTGATTTACTAATCCAACGTACTAATGCCTCTGCCCCTCCTATTTTTTCATTTTCAGTCATATATTTAGGCTGTAAATATACCTGGAATTCTCCATCTTCTAAAGCTTTTTCCATCATATCTTCTAATTGTTTTTCACGTACTAATTGTTGACGAACTTTTTCATTATAAATAGAGTACTTTATCTTATTATTTTTAAAATCTTTTGTAGAATCACGAAGTGCAAGTTTTGCACGGTCAGTCATGTATGGAAATTCCATAGAAATATCATTAATTATAAAAACACCAAACTGGATAGAAAGAGAAGCCCATTCAAATCCATACTTTCCAGAATTTTTCATGATAGCGTTATACCAATCTTCAAATCTTTTAGTGAGAGATAAATCTTCACTATATGATATAAGTACACAGAAATTGTCTGCAAATAACCTGCCCATACATTCATTAGGAGCTAAAAGAGCTGTTATACCATCATATACTCCACGTAATATAGAATCTCCTGCTTCTCTTCCAAACTGGTCATTTAGCATTTTAAACTTTTCAATATTCATATATACAAGTGCATATTGTTCAGATGATTGCTTCAGTAAATCACCTGAAATATTATAAAATCGTTGTATTGTATTTCCTCCAGTCACAGTGTCTACATATGCAATCTGTTCTAAATTCTTCTTATGTCGATAAAAAGATATTACTAAAACTATTGTAAGAATTGCAAACGCTAGTGTTATAAAACCACATAATAATAATGTAATCTTTAACAATAAATTGGATTTTGCATTTACTACAGATACTGGTACAAAAGTTAATAGATACCAATCTTCCTGTCCAATAGGAATATATACCATGTATTCATGTGAACCATTTAATTTAAATCCTATTTGCCCACTACGATTATTATTTATATCATTCTTCATTTTATTGAAGTCACTGTTAGGGTCTAATTGAGATTGACTTATAGTACTAAGGATATTATATCCTGTTTTTTCAGCAATAAGAGATGATGAACGAACTACAACAGTACCATCTTTATTAATAATATGTGAATATGCTTGATTGTTAAATGAAGTCATAGACAGAACTTTATCAAATGATTCAGGAGAATAACTTATCGCAAGTGCAACTATATTTGTATTATCAATATTCACATTATCTAGTGGTATGGCAAAAACTATACATTCTTTATTGTCTATCATTTGTGATACAGACATAGACTCTTTTTTATTTATGACAGCATCTTGAAGGTATGTATCACTACTAAGAGATACTGATTTACCATCAGAATTATATGCAACTCCATTTTCATCAATCATCATAATATCTTGGCAATCCCAGTATTTTTTTTGAGAATCCATTATAGGCTTTGCTTTCTGAAAAGAATCAATATTTGTATTTTTTATTATTGATGCTATTGTATCTAATATAGAGTAACTATCATCAATAATTTTACTTACATTACTGCCTATTCTATTAGATATTTCTTGAAGATAGTTACTACTTTCCTCTTGCACAGTATTTCGCAATTTACAATAATATTTAAAGCATATTATACCCATAAAAAAGCATACAACTATGAATACTATTGCTATTGTTCTAACCATTTGTGTGCTGTTTAAAGTTTTTCTTTTTACACTCATATAATATCCCCTTGAATAATTAAATCTAAATATGTATGAACAATTAAAAATTTCGACTTTAAATTAAACTTAACAAG